>DASYHR010001136.1:0-2054 GCA_035998385.1 Dyadobacter sp.
GGCCATGTATGTCGATTTGAAATACAAAAATAAGGCTGGTGCAACGTATACAGAGAGCACAAGGGTTTTTCTTGCGAATGAAAAGGAGGTTTTGTGATTTTGCTTTAATAGTCACATTATTCGCCAAAGAAGTATTCAAAACATGAAACATATAATCCTGCTATTTAAGTGTACCCTTGTTTTCTTAGTTTGCTTTTCCTGCAAGAAGACTGATGCGCCGGTTGATGGAACCGTCAAAAAGGTGATTGATAATGCAGTGACGAGGATGTATAAACAATTTTCAGCCACTGAACTTGATACGCTCTCGGATGCTTACATCCGGGGATTTCTGAGTCCCGAAGAGAGACAAGTACTTGCCACGAAATTCTGGACATTCGATGTAAATGTGCCGGTTACGGTTTCGCTGATGCGTGACACAGCCCAGAAAATTGTTCCTTTCTGGATTGAGGAAAGCGGATTCAGAAAGACAGGTTTATTTGTCAAAAATGAAGAGTATACCTATGAGGTATGGCAACGCAGCTTTGATAAAGGAACTGTTGGTTTGGGGATCAATGGCTTTGATAAACATCGTCCGGTTTACTTTATCAGCGTTGCTCCCCAAAAGAAAGAGGATAGCCTTCAGATTACGCATGTATATCCGTCGGAATTCAATTTATCAGTTTTAAAGAAAGGAGCTTTTACCTACCATGATTGGGACGGATTGGTATTAACAGAAGTGCCTGCTGAACTTACGGGACAAGTGTTGTTCACTACCGTTCGCGGACGGGCTCGTGAGGCACATCTCACCGCCGCTTTCAGGAAGACGATTACACCATCGTCGGATAAACCAGATCAGTTGCTGCTTACCTGGAGTGGAGATCCTAAAACTACTGTAAACGTACAGTGGCGAATGGGAGTGAATGTAAAAGAAGGGGTTGTCAAATATTGGAAGGCAGGCGAACACGATACGCTTACCACAAGTGCTGGTGTATTTGAGATGGAAGACAGGCTACTTCAGAATGACCGGTATGTGAAGCGCTGTACTGCCAGGTTATCTGCACTGAACCCAGGGACAGAATATCAGTATCAGGTAGGAGCACAAGGCGTAAGTTGGTCGGATGTTGAGAGTTTTCGTACGGAATCAGACAGGCAGAAAGATTTCTCATTTATCTGGTTCGGTGATACGCATTATTCTAAAATATGGGGCGATATGGCTCAGCAGGCATTTGGCCGGCATCCTGACGCTGCCTTTTATTCCATCGCGGGCGACTTGGTGTCAACCGGCTTACACCGTAACGAATGGGATGAATTCTGGAAGCATTCCGGCGGTGTATTCAGCAAACGCCCTCTGATGCCCGTTCCGGGTAACCACGATAGTCAGGATGGATTGGGTGCCTGGATGTACCAGGAAATGTTCAGCCTGCCTGAAAACGGGCCTGAGAAGTTGCCCAAAGAAATGACTTATAGTTTTGTATACGGCGACGCGCAATTTTTGATGATTGACGGCACTTTGCCTGTAAAAGCCCAAACGGCCTGGATTGAAAGTCAGCTTAAAAACAGCAAGTCGAAATGGAAATTTGCCATGTTCCATTTTCCACCTTACAATTTCGTGGAGCCTTACGAAGAGATTATCGCCGAATGGTGTACGCTGTTTGACAAATACCATGTAGATATGGTGATGAGTGGGCACATGCATTATTACCTTCGTTCCAAACCAATGTTTGCAGGAAAAGCGGTAGACAAACCATCACAAGGTACTATATACACCATGTCCATCAGTATTATCGGCAAGCAGGACGAATGGCCCGATGAAGACTATGCCGTTGTACGCTATCCGGATGGGCCGCTGTATCAACATATTGTTCTCAAAGGGAATAAACTTTTTTATCGTTCACTTGATCCTAACGGTAAAGTCAAAGATGAATTGATAATAGAAAAATAGAGTATAATTATTTGAAAATTAGGGCAAGGGTAAGTAGTCATGTGTGATTGCTTACCCTTTTGCTATCCGGGAGATGGGAAACGTTTCAGATTAAAAATGTAAACATCACAATAGCAGTTACTTATTGTATTTT
>DASYHR010001139.1:0-2211 GCA_035998385.1 Dyadobacter sp.
AAAAATAACGCCGCGGCAAATTTTCAAAATACCATGCGTATGAATTGGATCGCGGCGATATGCATGAACAGTTGTTTTTTGGTACTCATTTTTATTATTCATTTTCGTTGAGTTATATTTCCGCTATTGAGACAGCCGTTCCGGATTACTGCTTCACCCAGCAGCAGCTTGCTTCATTTTATGCCGCTTCAACCACCGATGTTTCTGACCAAAGGAAGATCAGGATCGTGGCAGCCAAAACAGGAATTGAGCATCGCTACTCGGTGATTGGTGATTTTGACAAACATTTCTCAGACTACAGCTTTTTCCCGGCGAATGCGTTGCTGCTTCCAGAGCCTTCTCTTTCTGAAAGAATGGCATTGTATAAGCAAAATGCTACACTGCTGTCTCTTAAGGCAATCAGAAAGATTGACGGTTTTGATACAATTAAAAGTAAAATTACCCATCTGATTACGGTGACCTGCACGGGTCTGTTTGCGCCTGGTTTGGACGTGGAGTTGATGAGAGATCTGGATCTGGCGCCGTCTGTTCAGCGTAGCAGCGTGAATTTTATGGGCTGTAATGCAGCAGTCATCGCTTTACGAAATGCGGACGCGATTTGCAGAAGTCAACCCGATGCCCAGGTTTTGGTGGTATGCACCGAACTTTGTACGATTCATTTTCAGAAGCGCTACAACGAGGATTATCTTCTTTCAAATTTGCTGTTCGGAGATGGTGCGGCGGCAGTGTTGGTGGGAGGTAAGCCTTTGGAAAATGCTTCAACAAGTGTTCATATAGATCAGTTTGATTCCCTGATTCTGCATAAAGGATACCATGATATGGCCTGGCAACTTTCTGAAACGGGATTTATTATGAATCTTTCATCATACGTGCCAGGGTTAATCAGCGAAAACATGGCAACTATGCTGGAATCCATTGATTTATATCCGGATACAATTGACCACTGGGCGATACACCCCGGAGGAAAACGTATCCTTGATGATTTTGCCGGTGCGCTTAACTTGTCCCGGCAACAGTTAGAAGCTTCGTATGATGTCTTAAAAGAATATGGAAATATGTCTTCTCCTTCCATTTTGTTCGTGTTGAAACAGTTGTTTGGCAATGGAAACGGCTATAAGAACGATCGTATATTTGCTGCAGCTTTTGGTCCCGGATTAAGTATTGAAACCATGCAACTATCCTATGTTTAGCCAACGCTCCTCCGAAAAAGAACTACTTGATCAGGATAATATTCCTGTCAAAGAGTTATATCGAAATCTGCGGGAGCTCGACTTTATCAACCATTGGCTTGGCGGTTATTCGATCTCTTTTTCTGCTCTAAAAAAAGTGATGAAATACGGTAGCGATCTGCATCTGGTAGATATCGGCTGTGGGGGAGGTGACACGCTGAAACGTATTTCGACGTGGAATTCAGGGAAGCGTTTCAAACTGAAATTGTCGGGTGTAGATCTTAAATCTGTCTGCATTGACTATGCCCGTAAAAATCTGGCGGGTCACGATGTAAGTCTGGTTTGGGATGATTATAAGAACATCTTCGATCATTTTGAGCATGTAGATATCATCCATGCCTGCTTGTTCTGCCATCATCTTACTACTCCTCAACTGGTAGAACTGATAAGGTTTTGCAGGAAACATAACTGTATCTTGATTGTGAATGACCTGGAGCGAAACCCGGTTGCTTATCATTTAATAAAAGCGCTCACATTTGTCTTCTCCAAATCTTATCTGGTCGTAAACGACGCGCCACTTTCGGTACTGCGCGGCTTCAAAAAGAAGGAATGGATTGCCATTTTGCAGGAGTCCGGTGCGACAAACTACACAGTTGCCAATAAGTGGGCCTTCCGCCATCAGGTCATTGTTTATCCACAATAGCTCATGCGTGACTTCGACAACCAATATGACTGTGCAATTATAGGCGGAGGATTGGCCGGTCTTTGTTTGTCCGTGCAACTTGCTGATGCCGGATTTCGTGTGATTCTTTTTGAGAAAAATACCTATCCGTTTCATAAAGTATGCGGAGAGTACATTTCTATGGAAAGCTGGGATTTTCTGTGCCGTCTTGGTTTACCGCTTCGGGAAATGGAGTTGCCAGGGATCACAAAGTTAGGTATCAGTTCACCAAACGGTTTTATGCTGAGTCAGGCTCTCGGGCTTGGTGGTTTTGGAATCAGCCGGTTTACTCTCGATCATCAATTGAGTATTCTTGCTACC
>DASYHR010001148.1:0-1793 GCA_035998385.1 Dyadobacter sp.
CGTAGCAAACGCTGTAGCCAATTACTACGTCAAAAAATATGATTTCCCGGTTCAGCACGTAAGTACATTTACACTTATTGACCATGATCACATTGATGCAAAAGTCAGTAAGGTGCAACGTCATCTGCTGGAAAAAACCTATAAGATTCCTGATGATGCGATTGTAATCGGCGGATGTGGAAATGCAGAATGGCGAAAAGGAAATGACATTTTCAATTGGATTGCACGTAACGTAATTGCTAAAACCAGTCCTTTGCCTGTCTACTTTGTATGGGTAGGTGCCGGACCTCAGCATCAGATTTACGAGCTGATTGAAAGTGATATACGACTTATGGGGTTGTCTGACCGCATTATCCTCGTCCCTCCTACTCCTCAGGCACTCGACTATATCAATCGCTTTGACATGCTCTTGCTCAGCTCCCGCGAAGATCCCTATCCGCTTGTTGTGCTGGAAGCAGCTTTGCAGGAAATTCCGGTTGTATGTTTTGAAGATGCAGGAGGTGCACCTGAACTGATCGAAACCGATGCGGGTTTTGTGGTTCCATACCTGGATATCAACGCGGCTGCGGAAGCGATCATCAAATTGGTTCTTGACCCCGGACTGCGCCAGCTCATGGGTGAAAAAGGGCGCCAAAAAGTGTTGGAACGCCACAATGCGGATAAAAGTGTAGGCAACATTGAAGCCATTATTCAAAAGTACTTACCTTTGATCGTTTCGGAACAGCATAACTAATGACCATTGCTTTTACAATTTGTTCAATAAACTACCTTGCTCAGGCACGTACACTTGGAGATTCCTTAAAGAATACCAATCCGGACGTGCAATTTTTTATAGGGCTGGTAGATATTCTTGAAGGTGTCAGTTTTGACACTGCTTTTACACCTGAATACCCGATGATTGAGATCGATAAAATCGACATTCAGGGTTTTCAGGAAATGGCAGACAGGTATGATATTACCGAGCTGAATACAGCTGTAAAGCCATTTTACTTCACTTATTTTTTCAAAAAATATCCTGAAGCAAAAAATGTCATCTACTTTGATCCTGACATCATCGTATTCCAACCGATTACAGAGTTAAAAGCGTCCTTGGCAAAATACCCCGCCGTCGTTACTCCTCACATCAACACAGCTATTGATGACAGGTTGACGCCCAATGAGCTAAATCACCTTAATACAGGAATTTACAATCTGGGTTTTGTGGCATTTGCGAAAAGTGAAGAAACGCTGGAGTATATCAAATGGTGGGAAGAAAAGTTAAGATATGAATGCCTGATTGATCTTTGCAACGGTTTGTTCACCGACCAGAACTGGATGAATTTCCTGCCCGTGTTTGTGAAGAATACCTTTATTCAGCGAAATCCAGGGTATAATGCCGCGTATTGGAATCTGCATGAACGTACATTTTCTCAGTCGGGCAGCACATATTATGTGAACGTCGACAACCCACTCATTTTTTTCCACTACAGTGGTTACGACCCGGCCAAGCCAGAAATATTGTCAAAATACCAGGATCGGTTTGAACTGTCGGAACGGAAAGATCTTACAGCACTTTTCAGGCTTTATAAGGATAGTCTTTTAGAAAACGGCAATTCTTACTATCGTCGGTTCCCGTGTTACTACATCAAACCAAAACGGGTATTACGTTATCAGCGCGTGAGAAAATGGATTAAAAAACCTTTTCAATACGTTATAAATCAGCTTGAAACGATATAGATGAAAGAATTGGTTTCGGTTATTATCCCTGTTCCTGATCCGGAACTTACGCCAACGCAGGAGAGATCGCTCCATCG
>DASYHR010001169.1:0-5050 GCA_035998385.1 Dyadobacter sp.
CGAATTTAGAGCGGCCGCCCATCGTATCCTTTCTACCCAACAGACTAACCTGACGGCTTTCGCACGCAATCCGGTAGTCGTTGGTAACACTTTCCTTACTCAACACGCTGGAACCAGTCAAACTATCATTCTCAATCATAAGCAAACATTACGGGTTTTGAATCCGTAGTTAAGTTACATTTTTTTGGAAGCACCCCCAAAATTATACAGGAAAATAATATTCATAACAATTATATCCGGTTCTTTGAATCCTTTGTTAATATTGGTTAATGTTTCTTAAATTTAAGTTTTATCAATTAATCTTGTTCTTGAATTATTTTTCACCACTTAATATACCTATACAATTATGAAAGTATTCTTTTCAGCTTTAGTTCTGTTCCTGGGTTTGACGACTGTAAGCTTTGCACAAAAAGGTGTTTTGAAATTCAAAGAAGAGACACATAAATTTGGTAAAGTACCACAAGGTACGCCGGTTACTCATGAATTCGTTTTTACGAACACTGGTACTGAGCCGGTAGTAATCTCAAACGTAACAGTTTCATGTGGTTGCACAACGCCGGTATGGTCTAAAAACCCTGTAGCTCCAGGCAAAACAGGTACTGTAAAAGCTACTTTCAATGCAGCAGCAGCGGGTCCTTTCAACAAGCCTGTTACTGTTTTCAGTAATACAGAAGGTGGTTCAATTACTCTTTATCTGAACGGAGAAGTTGTTCCGAAGGCAGCTGCAAAAGCATCTAAATAATATTGGCTTATAGCCGCATATGCAGTAGCCACCTGAAAGGGTGGCTATTTTTTTGTGCTCATTGGTGTCGGAAGAATCTGTTCAATAAACAGAAGAATTAAAAAAAGGAGGACATATTTGATTCAATAGAGTACAGATTTACTATTCTAGTACTCACCTAAATCTCTGAACGATCGGCGGCGCGTCACCTTCAGATCCTGCAGTACACTTGATTTTACCTTCAAAGTAAAGTTATAATTGCTTGCACGCATCGCACTTCCTGCGAAAGGTGTCCAGCTGAAGCTCATATCCCAGCAATGTAAATCGCGGTACAGCGTCAGAGACGTGATAGTTGGCTGGAAAGCGGCAAAGTCAAACCCGGTATTCACACTGACTTTAAAGTTTTTTGACAAACTCAAATCACCCGTCACCTGTACCGCCTGAATTAGTTGCGCAGCGGACAACCCCGGCTTGGTAAGTCCGAAGTTGTAGTTCAGCGATACATTCCAGGGAATGCTGAAATCAACATACATATCAGGGTTGTTCTGCACAAATTCCCGCTGCTCTGCAGTGGCTGTACTGTTTCCGCCTGGCGCCGGTTTACTTTTATCAGTGGAAGATTTAGGCGAGAAATTTGTGCCGAGGGTAAAGCCGAGGTTTTGAATACTTGCTAATCCCTGCCCCTGAGTGATGGCGTATTTGTTGATTTTCGTTCCAGTTGTACTAAATGAATTCGGGACATAGGCGTAAGGGTCCATGTTCATATTGAAGTTCAGATTCAGATTTTTTCCTATCCTGGCATTCGCATTGATGGCGATATTAGACAGGTTCAACGAATCGGCCATCAGGTTGTAATTTCCCCCTAAGCTGAGGTTATCAAGAAGAGAAACTTTTTCGAATTGCTGTGCGGCGGTATCACTCTTCGATTTCAGCTTCATCTCAAAAGAGTTGTTCAGACTGAAATTGATGACACTCGAAGCCCGGCCGTTACTGGCAGTGGAACCAACACCTCTGAACCGGGACAGCCTCTTTGTGTCACCATTGATATTGTAGCGGACGTTCTGATAAAAACCGTAGGTGTCACCCGTAAAATCCGGCGTGTAGCTGAAAGACAAAGAAGGAATTACTGTATGCCGTATTGCCTCCAGCCTTTTGCCTTTGACGAAAAATGTACCATAGAAGCGCGTATTTAGCCCACCGCCAAAAGAATAGGAATATTCGGTACCTACTTTGTTAATGGTATCGATTCTTACATTGTTACCACCGGCATAGGTATATTGGTACTGCTTGGTGAACACCTCACCATTCAGCGACATGCTAGGCGTAAGGTTAATGAACTTCAGCAATTTAAAGTTAGGCAGAGAGATAGGCAGGCTGTATCGGCCGGTAAACTGAGCATCTTTAAAAATTGCAGAAAAATTGCCGGCATTAAATGGGACAATGTCGGTTTTGCTAACTCTTGCCGTATCTGCAACAAGGTTATTAACTCTGAAGCCTAATCTTGCATAAGAAGTATCAATAGCAGAAAGCGTGTTACTAAGTGCATAACCTCCGCTGAAATCCAGTCCTAAACGGAAACTCTCATACCATCTGCCCCGGCCGCCATTCAATGCAAACGGAGCGATTTGGTTGACACCCATACTGAAGTCAGTAGAAATGTTGGTTGTCCCATTTTCCCTTCGTCCTGTTACTGTATTCAGCTGACCAAAATTCTGGTTTACACGCAAACTTGCTGCCCCACGCAGGTATTGACCCATTGTTTGGGTATACTGAACAGAGGATGCTGCGATGTTTGAAGTATATTTAGAGGTGGAAAGCTCCTGCGTCTGGTTATAGCTGTTACTGGTGATGTTTACATTTGCTGAGAAGGTAGAATTGCCCCTGGCTTTTGGTGCATGCGACCATATTACACTAAAGTCATTGGTAACACCTTCTCCCGTTCTCTGCCGGATTTCATCACTTGATCTGTTTCGCGCTATTCTGAAAGCGAAGTTACCATTGTATTGGTAACGTCTTGAATATGTAGAGGCAAGGCCCACTCCCCAGCTTCCCGATGAATAGATCTGACCGGTAACTGCTGCGTTTACATATTCGCTGATAGCAAAATAGTAACCTCCGTCACGAAGGTAAAAACCGCGGCCATTTGGTTCTTCTCCATAAGTCGGGAAAAGAATACCTGACGTACCAATTTCTTTTTTCTTGGGGAATGGGAAGAAGCCAAAAGGTAATGCAATAGGAAGGGGGACATCGCCGATCACAAGGTTGAACGGGCCGGAAATTACCTGTTTCTGGTTCACCATCTTGATCTTTGGCGCATTGATAAAGTAATGCGGATGGGTCAGGTTACAGGTTGTGTACATCGAATGCTGGATATAAAAATTACCTTCAGCATCTTTTTTTACCTTTTCCCCGCGTATGTTACCATCACCTTCTGTCGTGACAATTCCCTGAATAATAGCCTTTTTGGACTTAAAATTGTAACGTATCTCCTTGGTATTATAAATCTGTGCACCATCCTGAAAAATGGGATCACCTGCCATCTTTTTGGCTGTAGAGTCATATGTGCCAATCGCGTACACCTCATTGGTTACCCAGTTCAGACGGATATAATTGGCTTTCAGGTTGATTGTTCCGTAGGTTACGACAGCGTTACCATAAAGGTGAACCTGTTTCAATGCAACATCCGAAATGGTAGAATCTTCGGAATCATACTTCACCATAAATTCCAGATCATCCTTTGCAAGTGTATCAGCTGCTGTAGAATCAGAAGCAATAGCAGCGCTGTCCCGTACGGATAAAGTATCTCCGGGAGTATTAATAGCAGTTTTAACGGTATCAGGCAATGATTTGTTATCAGTTGTCCTGGCTAATGTAATGGTGTCAGTTTTTGATGCCGCCTGGTTATTCCCCTTTTGTTTATTAAGGTTTTTGCCGGATCGCCCCAAGCCCAACTGCACACATCCCATCGTGCCGATCAGAAGAAACGTCACAAATCCTAGCGATATAATAATCGCCTTTCTTTTCAGTTCTAACAAATAGAGTATTTTTGCATAAGGAATATCAAAATTAGTGGAGAAACCCCTAATGAATAACGCCGTAACTAAAAAATAATGTTAAAAGTTCTTAAAACCCTGATTTTAGCCTGTTTTCTATTCACGAGTCTTGCTTTTGTCTATCAGGAAGAACCAGTTTCAGCACGAAAAGTTGATAGTAAAGTCAAAGTGGTTGTAATTGATGCCGGACATGGAGGTAAAGATCCCGGAACAAGAGGAAGAACTACCAGAGAAAAGGACGTGGCTTTAAGTGTCGCACTAAAGCTCGGCAAGATGATTAAAGAGGAAACCCCGGATGTAAAAGTCCTTTATACAAGATCAACGGACGTCTTTATTGAACTTGGTGAACGTTCCGCCTTCGCAAACAGGAATAATGCTGATCTTTTCATTTCTATTCATTGTAATGCCACGCCGCGTTCCAGAAGTGTAAGGGGAACTGAAACGTTTGTTATGGGTTTGCACAAAACAGAAGGTAACCTTGAAGTTGCGAAAAGGGAAAACTCGGTTATTTTGCAGGAAACCAACTACAAACAGAAATACAAAGGCTTTGACCCGGATTCACCTTTGGCGCATATCATGCTTGCCAATTACCAGAGTGCGTTTATTTCAAGTAGTTTGAGGTTTGCGGATCAGGTCGAGAAAAAGTTCAGGTCTGTCTCAGGACGTGACAGCCGTGGTGTAAAACAGGCTGGATTTCTTGTTTTATGGCGGGCTGCAATGCCAAGCGTTTTGATCGAAACCGGCTTTTTATCAACACCTGACGAAGAAGAGTATTTAAGCTCTGATGATGGTCAGGATGAGGTTGCAAACTCGATCTTGCAAGCGTTTAAAGTGTATAAGAAAGAAATGGATCAATAAAAGTGTGATTATTTCTGATTGTCTGCATATTATTTTCAATGCTTTGACCTATGTCAAAGCAAATTTTTAGGCCATGAAAATTTCTAAAGAAGCAAAAGTAGGGGCTATGGCACTGGTAGCTATTATCATGCTGTACCTGGGCTTTCATATATTGAAAGGCTCCGACGTTTTTTCCAGGACGTATAAGTACCACGTCATTTACGATAACATTGATGGCTTAACTGCCTCAAACCCTGTTTTGCTGAATGGACTCAATGTGGGTCGGGTTCAGGGTATTAAATTGTTACAGGATCGTCAGAATAAGTTGCTGGTAACGCTTGATATCCAGAAAACTATTTCTTTACCTGAAGGTACCGTTGCCAGTCTCGCGGATGGAGGGTTACTTGGTGGAAAAGTAATTCACCTGGTGATGGGAAAG
>DASYHR010001172.1:0-4214 GCA_035998385.1 Dyadobacter sp.
ATTCAAGGATCATGGAATCGGGTTTGACCAGCAATTTGCCGACAGGATTTTTACGATCTTTCAACGGCTTCATACTGTTCAGAATTTCGAGGGAACGGGCATCGGACTTTCGATCTGCAAGCGGATTGTCGAAAATCATTCAGGCTTTATCGTTGCGAAAGGGGAGAAGGGTGCAGGAGCTACTTTTGAGGTGTACCTGCCTGTGGTTCAAAAAGTTGTCTCTTTGTCTGATCAGTAAAATACAAGGATTGCTTGGAAGGAGAATTTAGGTGCGGACTCAGTAGTGAATTTAACGTGTGGTGATGGCTTTGCGGGATATGCTGAACCTGCTGCGAACTCGTTTTCGTAAGTTATCTTATCGGGCAATTCTTGCAGCCAAATACAATTGAGACAGCTTTGATTTGTTTTCTTCCCAGGCACATCCTCTTTTTTTAAAATAGGTTTTGTACTATCTTAGCGTGTAATACATCTGTTCAAAAATGCTTCTCTAAATGCTGGAATTACTGGCCGTCGTCACATTCTTTGGTTATATCTATTATCTGCGCAACTACGCTGATCTGAGGAGCAAATCAGAAAAAGAAGAAGCCGAATTTTCCGCCGGTATTTTACTTTATCGCAATGAAGAGTATGAGCAGGCATTTGAATACTTCAATACAATTCTTGCCAAAAGGCCAAATGCCTGTATCGCGCTGCTGTACCGCGGGCTTTGTTATCAATCACAAGGACTTATTGCGCAGGCGGAATCGGATCTCAGGTCCGCTCTGAGTATCGACGACGATGTGTGGCTAGCGCACATGGAACTGGGTAAATTACAATTTCAAAATGGAGATTTGGAGCAAGCGCTGACCACTGCAGACAAGGCGGTGATCAAAGCGGGAGATACCAGTTCCGAGCCGTATCTTTTTCGCGCTGAGCTTTATCGAAAACTTGACAGACAAAAAGAAGCTGATGCGGATAGGAGCAGAGCGGGTCAGGTTTTGAAAATGACAAAGACAGGCGGCCGGGCCAATAGTGCTGAGCCATTTATGGATAAGAAGCTACTGGTCAGTATGGTGCTGGTTTTATTCACCAGCGCGTTGGTTATTTTGGTGATCAAAAATGCAGAAAGCGTACATTTGCCCTACATCGTCGCGGTAGTCTGCGCAGTTGCACTTGGCTTTGCTGAGCCTCGTAAAGGCTGGATTCTTGCCTTACTGCAGGTTGTGGTTGTTCTGTCGGGTTATTTCCTTTTCACTGAACAACCTCAAACAACAGGTCAGATTGAGATTGAAAACTTCAGTCTATACGGATCCGTCATCCTGACATTTGTAGCCAGCTTTCTGGGCGCTTTTATGAAAAGGGCTCTCAATATGAGTTGACATTGAAAATTCCGGGTTTTTCTGTTTTTCATTCCAACTTTCCCGTCTGAAATATACTCCTGTTTTAAGAAACGGGTACAATAACCTATTTATGAATAATTTGAATACTAAAATCTTCGGTTTTGCTCTGGCCGCGGTTGTTGTGTTAAACCTGAATCATCAGGTTTTTGGGCAGAAGAAAAAGGTAGAAAAGAAGCCAGTCGCAACTATATCTGATCGCGAATTCTGGCTTGCTGAAATGGATAAAATGTGTCGGCCCATGATGTCGGCGCTGGCTGCGGACAGTCTTCGAATTGTGATGCCTCAGGTTACTTCAATTCGGGTAGATAACAAGACACACCGCATACAGGTGCAGTACCTGGAAGTACTTGGCAGAGTGCTTAGCGGAATAGCCCCTTGGTTGCAGTTGGAAGGGGGTGCTGAGCACGAAGTTACGCTACGGAACAAGTATAGAAAGTGGGCCCTGGAAGGAATTGGCAATGCGCTGGATTCAACAAAAAACGACTACATGCGGTTTGATTTGGGCGGGCAGCAATTGGTGGACGCTTCATTTCTTGCCACAGCGTTTGTACGAGCGCCTTGGCTGTGGCAAAATCTCCGACCTGTCGATCAGCAACGTATGGTGAAAGCATTAAAAAGTACCCGCCGCTATAAACCTGCATTTTCAAACTGGCTACTGTTTTCTGCGATGACGGAGACATTTTTTAGCAAGTATGGCTACGAGTGGGATCCTATGCGTGTTGATTACGCTTTACAACAATTGGAACAATGGTACGTGGGAGACGGCATGTATATGGATGGCACTTCCTACGCGTTCGATTATTACAACAGCTATGTCATTCATCCTTATCTTTCAACGATTGCAGATGAAATTGGTCAGAAGACAGGCGCATACAACGCGATGTTCGCAAAGATTGTAAAACGGAATGAACGTTATGCTGTCATTCAGGAGCGGCTGATCAATGGCGATGGCACATTTCCGGCAACCGGCCGATCGATTATTTACCGTGGGGCGGCATTCCATCATCTGGCTAACATGGCACTGACAGGAAAATTGCCGCAGGAACTCAAACCGGCACAGGTTCGCGGAGCGCTGACTGCCGTGATCCGCAAAACACTTGAGAGCGCATCGACCTATGCAAACGGCTGGCTCACATTGGGGCTTTATGGTTCACAGCCCGATCTTGCGGATATATATAATAACCAGGGTAGTCCTTACCTGGCGACAAGTATCTTTCTGCCGCTGGGTTTACCGGCAACAAGTGATTTTTGGGCAGATCCTGCTGAAAAATGGAGTTCTCAGAAAATATGGAGCGGTGAGGATTTTCATAATGACCACGGTGCTTTCTTGAAGTAAGATGTAATTTTTTTTAATCAGTCCATAGAAATTGTTGACCCTTGCCCCCCCTAAACAAAAGATAAGAAATGTGTCCGGTTTTTGGCCGTTTCTATACGTTGGAATCGCATTGTTTATGCTTTTACCAAGGTGGTATTATGTTGAAAAATATGCTGTAGCATTACCATTTTGGGATCAATGGGATGCAGAGGGTGACTGGCTTCTCAGACCTTGGATTGATGGTACTTTTCATATTTCGGATTTATGGCATCCCCAAAACGAGCATTGGCTTGTTCCAAGTCATATACTGACCTTGGTCTGTTATGAATTGACCGGTACTTGGAGTAATCTTACAGAAGCCAGGGTCAATATCTTTCTGGGTGTGCTAACGCCTCTTTTGTTGATCCGGCATCTGTACAAACGAAATGAGATTTTCGGTTGGAGATATTTGCTGATTCCCCTCCTTGCTGCAAGCGTTGCATTGCCATTTGCCTGGGAAAACATGCTTTTTGGCTTTCAAAGTCAATTTTACTTTCTCTGCTTTTTTACGCTATCAACCCTTTTACTCGCATCCAGGTATCCATACGTACCCATGGCGATCATCGGTATTGTAGCTTTATGCGTGCTTAGTATAGCGACCATGGCGTCTGGCTTATTAACGCCACTGGTTGCAGCGGGTATATATGTACTTCACTTTTGGATGTTGCCTGTAAAGAGGTTTAAGGCCATGCTGGTGATAAGTATTTTACTGCTTTTAGTCATTCTTGCCTACTTCATCATGCCCTACAATGCAGGCCACGATATGCTGCATGCTCAAAACGGCAAAGAATTTATCCTTGCTTTTATCAGGCATGTTGGTTGGCCGCTCAGAGCAAGAAAGTTGTTTATTGGATTGATCTGGCTGCCCGGGGCTATCATCCTTTTCAGATTCGCAATACTGCGAAGACTGACGAATACAGATATTTTGATGGCCGGATGTTTTATCTGGTCTACCTTGCAGGCTGCCGCCATGGCTTATGGCCGCGGACATGAATTGGGTGAGGTAATTTCAAGATATACGGATCTTCTCACGCTTGGGCTGGCAGGTAATGCCTGGTTTGTGCTCAGATGGATTGAGACGACCGATTTGAAACCAAAATGGAGATACCTTCCGGCTTGCCTTGCAATCTTCTTTTTTGCTGTACTGTTTTTAAGTTTGATTCAACGCTTTACTGCCGGTATCAATTCAATGCGCAGGTCCTACGAGAGCAGATCGTTGCAGCAGCGAAATGTCGGACAATATCTCAGAACGGGAGACAATGTTCATTTGCAGCACGGAAACATACCCTATCCGGATCCTGTCAGACTTCAACAACTTTTAGATAATCCGGCTTTAAGGAAAGCGTTGGCTTCAGTGGATGATTCGGAAGCGAAAAAGAAGTAGCGAAATCCTTTGATTGAAATATTTGGTTTTTTCATAGTTTTACACCAAATATTTCTATTAAAGTATTATCTCCTATGCCCCTGAAAATTAAACTAAA
>DASYHR010001174.1:0-2765 GCA_035998385.1 Dyadobacter sp.
CCACATTTCCAGCGAAAGATAGCAGTGAATTTTAATAGATAATATAGTCTCCTGAGAATGCTGAATATCATTTTGCTCAGGAAAAAGAGATTCGATTAATTGTAATTCATTAATTGCTTCTTTATAAAGATTTCCATCTAAGAGAAGTTTTGTTTTATATAAACCCTTTCTAAATGGATCGATTAAGTCAGACGTTGAATCGTTGAACGACTTTTGTATAATAGATTTTATCAAGCTTACTATCGCTGGCACATGAACTTGACTTCCTATTTCATCTAGAAATTTAATTCCAGTGCTTTCATTAAAGCTTGTTGCGCAAATGGGATTGATATAATAGGATCTTAAACATCCCAATAACATGGAATTCACTCTATCACTTTCCCAAGAGTGTTCTTTACTAAAAAAAAGATGATAATTATAAGTCCAAGAATTTAGTCCAATTGAATTAAACGTCTTATGTGCATTTATGAGAGCATGTTGGGTTTCATTATTCTTCGAAATTATATTTCCCATGTCTTCCAAGCATTGAGCCGCCAAACTCTGTGGAGCAAATAATTGCAAATTATCAGAACCTACGTAATGACATGACTTGATATAAATCTCATACAACTCAAAACATAGTGGGTTAGCAAGCAAAAATTTTGAACATCGATCTACAACCTCACGATAGTTTCCCTTTGTGTAATCCTCTAAGATAGAAATGAAAGACCTGTTTCTAACGTCCAAATCAAATAAAACATCCTTATTCAGAGAAAAAAGTACAGATATGAATCTTTGATCTCTAATTTCTAAATATAGTTCTATCAGCAACGCTTCAACCGAATCAGTAAACTTTTTCGCTTCTTTTTGTGATACAAACTGCGATATAGCATCAACAAATGTTACATATCTGTCAATAATTGATGCACTAGATTCCACATTGAGTAAATAGCCAAGTTGTTCATATGAATCCGCAGAAAAATAGTCCAACTTGAATCTAAAATATTCTCTTAAACCATCACCGTCCTTATACAAATCGATATAACTATTAATTACCTCGGAGTATTTAAAGTATGACAGATTTTTTTCAATCCTAATGCTGTGATATTTAGCCAGTAAATTAGTGAAAATATTATTTTCCTTGTCAAGAATGACTGTAAGAGCCTCTTTGTTTTGCTTAAACCCGCTTTCATACTCGGCAAGAAGGAGCATTTTCTCGATGCTCCAATGAGAATAGCAAATGGTTGAATTAATTTCTTGAAGGACACCTCTCGCGAGATCATATTGTCCTACTACAAATAGTTCTTCAAACTTTCGTTGCAAGACTATAAACTCTTTGAGAACTTTAGAGTTTATTATAAAAAATTTAATTTGCCAAGTAATTTCTTTCTCTATTTCATTGAAGGGGTAAATTGGAGATGTACTTCGAATTTCTCTGTAAGATTTAGGTAAATCTGGGGGAAGTATTGATTTAAACTTATCGAAAGAATTATTAAAAATTACATTGGCCTGAGATGTGGGTAATGTGTATTTCAGTTTCTTAATAATATCAACTGAATCTTCCCTGATTCCACGACCTGACTCTTTCTTTAAATCTCGTTCTAATTTTCTGCGCTTTGCTCGACTGGTTATTGGAGGTGGCATCTAATTGCTATATGTTCAGGTTTATCAATTTTTAAGTGGTAATAATCAAATAAAAAAGCTTATTCAAATCTGACAATTACAAAAGAAATTAAGTTAAGTAGTCATCTCAATCTTAACAAAATCTAAAATTGAGATTAAGCTAGAAATTGCTCAACAATGGATTTTAACATACACCTTTTGTTAATGCTGCTATTGAGAGTGAATCAATATTACACAAAACCACTTAGTTTTCAAAATTATATAAGGAAAAGCCAGTCGAGGTACTTATATGTTATTAATTAATTTTAGGGGTCAAGCAATGAGCCCAGCAAACACCAATATCTAGATGGATTCAGTCATTGATAATTTACTCTGAGTATAACATGCGCATAGGTAAGGAGATTCCAGTCGGGCACTGCTTTAACTGGTTAGGGAATTCTTCCTTAATTGATGACTAGAAATAGTGGTGTTGTCAAAATGCAAAATCATTTCCGAATGCTTAATCCTCTCAACCCATTGTGGTTGACTCTTGATTATTCTGTATTTTTTTTATCTTCGTTAAGATTTAGAATCCACAATGCAGATGATAAGATAATTGTAGGCAGGTAGCTTCGAAACACGTAAATCGTGTAGCTCAATAAAATTATAATGGGTTTTGAGATGAATGCGAACTGAATATATTGATAGTTCGAGACCTGTCTTCCTCCCCAGGTGCATTATCAAAGACTAACAATCTTTATTAGGTGCCAGTTTTAGTGAGAAAGCGTCAATCGTATAGTTCTTGTAAGGACTTATCAGTAAGTATCTTAGGTGTAAGTAGATACATATTACGATTTTAGTCGTTTCCAGCCAAGTGCTACAAGAAAGGATATTCGTTTTCAATAAATCCATCGTGCAACTTAATTGCGGATCAGACCACTGTGGTTTTTTGAATTGTTTGTTTTTTGCAGTGATGTAAATGTTATACTGAAAGATTACGGAGCTGAGCGAGCTGTTAACCAATTTCAGATTTTCAGACAGGGTGTTGTAGGATATATCCCGCTCTAAGATTTTGGCATACTGCTCATTCAGCTTGTTTGTAATCCCGACACTCTGTATACGTGCAAGTCTTGCTGTTAGGGCCAGCTTCTCAGGTTTTGATATATCAGCGGTAATTGAATCCT
>DASYHR010001176.1:0-2684 GCA_035998385.1 Dyadobacter sp.
ATCCTCCCCAAACGAGGATCGTAATGGATTTACGACCGAATTTATTTCTGAACGGAATAAGTTTCACCGGCAGATAGATGGATATGAATCTGGCTAACAGAACAATCGCAATTGTAATAGCGCCGATCACGGCATACTGTCTCAAATCCGGAATTAATAGCAGCTCAAAGCCGATAATCAGAAACAGAATAGCGTTTAAGATTTCATCAACAAGCTCCCAAAATTTATCTATATAATCGCGTTCATCTTCCGATACCCCACCCAGGTTTTTGCCGTAGTTCCCAACAACCAAGCCGGCAGCAACCATCGCCAATGGTCCCGACATATGTAAAGCCTGAGCTGCCAGATGCCCGCCCATTACAATCGCCAGCGTAATCAATACGTGTACATTGTAGCCATCTACCCGGTAGATCATCTGAGAGCCAATGAAACCAAGTATAAGCCCAAGAACAATTCCTCCCAGCGCTTCTTTTGCTAGCAGTATCGATATTCCTTCAAACGATGTGTTGATCTCCTCTCCACGCGCCAACGCGATCATTACAATAAAGACAACAACCGCCATACCGTCGTTAAACAGAGATTCCCCGGCAATCTTAGTTTCAAGGGATTTAGGAACTCCTGCCTGTTTTAAAATACCCAAAACAGCAATAGGATCAGTAGGTGAAATGAGCGCACCGAATACAAGACATTGAATAAAAGGAATTGGTAAATCCACAAAAACCAGAGCATGGTAAAGCAGGAATGCTACTACAAAGGTGGATATGACAACACTTACTGTGGAAAAAATAATAACCGGCAGACGTTGCTCCCGAAGGTCTTCTAAGTGCACGTGTATAGCTCCTGCAAAGAGCAGGAAGTTGAGCATTGCCCCCATCAGAATCTCTGTGAAATCGATGCTGGCAATTAATTTTGTGATTCGATCAAATGTGTGAGGGAAGACATTATCTGTGGCGAGTAACCCGAGTGAAACCAAAAGGGCAATGACCATGATACCG
Organism: Dyadobacter sp.; assembly: GCA_035998385.1. Lineage (GTDB taxonomy): Bacteria > Bacteroidota > Bacteroidia > Cytophagales > Spirosomataceae > Dyadobacter. The sequence continues at coordinate 996 of DASYHR010001176.1, forward strand.
ATAGATGCGGGTAATTTGAGATACCGCGCATTGAGATACGAAAAGACGGCTGAAAGAACGATTAGGGCTGAAAATGAATAGTATAACTCCATAGAAAAAAATTTGTAATAGCCCAAAATACGCAAAAATGACCTGAAATGAAAGGCAAACTGGGTTCGAACAGGCATTTCTAATCCTATTCTAATCGCCTTTTTATAACTATTTTAAAGAATATTATCCATTCGATTTACATTCTTCGCCGATCGCACAAAGCCGATTTCTTTCTCAATATTTTATGCCTACATTCAGTTTTCTATCGAAACAAACCTATCCGTCCCCACGTATGCGTCAGCTATTTATCCTGCTTTGTCTTGCTTTAGTTTTTCCTTCATTTGGTCAGTACAAAACAAGGTTTGAGACAAGCGGCGGAATGCAAACGCCGACCTATGAAGAGGGAATAGCATTCTACAAAAAACTGGCAAAGGACTTTCCACAGATTCAAATCAGTGAGCAGGGGCCTACTGATAGTGGTAAACCTCTGCATCTTGTATTGTATTCCGGAAATAAGGTATTTGATATTCAAAAATTGAAAGCGCAGGGAAAAGCGATTTTCCTGATTAACAATGCCATTCATCCCGGCGAACCTGATGGCGTGGACGCCTCTATGATGTTGCTGCGTGATATCGCCGTCAATCCTGACAAATATCCGGAGATGAAAAACACGGTGTTGGCCATTATTCCATTTTACAATATTGGTGGCGCACTCAACCGCAACAGCACCACACGTACCAATCAGAACGGGCCTGAAGAGTATGGTTTTCGTGGCAATGCCAGAAACTTTGACCTGAACCGCGACTTTATTAAAAACGATACCCGTAATGCGAGAAGCTTCGCGGCACTATTTCATAAACTGGATCCGGATCTGTTTGCAGACACACACGTGAGCAACGGAGCCGACTATCAGTACGTGATGACGCTGGATTACGCCCAGAAAGATAAGCTGGGAGGCGTATTGGGTGAATTCAATGAGAAGACGTTCCTGCCTTACATGTACAAACATCTGAAAGATTCGGGATTCGAAGCGACACCTTATGTGAACGCGTGGGGACAAACTCCTGATAAGGGCTTTGTGCAATTCCCCGACTGGCCAAGGTATTCGACAGGTTACGCGGCGCTGTTTCACACGATTGGTGTTATGACAGAAACACATATGCTGAAACCGTACGATCAGCGCGTAAAATCCACCTATGCGTATTTACTTGGAAATCTTAAATTTCTTGCGGAACATGCTACAAAACTGATACAGCTCAGAAAAGAAACGAAGGAGTCCGTAAAAACGCAGGAAAAGTTTGCTGTAAGTTGGCAGGTTAATAAAGAAGCCAGTTCTGTCATCGATTTCAAAGGATTTGAGGCTGAGTACATCCCGAGCAAAGTAAGTGGCCACGATCGCCTCCATTACGACAGGAACCGTCCCTTCACGAAATCTATCTCTTTCTATGATACGTATGTACCGCTGGACGTCGTATCGAGACCGAAGGCTTACATCATTCCGCAGGGTTGGTTCAATATAGTGGAGCTGCTCAAACTGAATCAGGTGCAGATGAGACAACTTGAGAGGGATGAGGAACTGCAGGTAGAATCTTATTACATCACCTCCTACGAGTCGCCGAAGCAGCCTTTTGAGGGGCATTACTGGCATAACAGCGTAAC
>DASYHR010000025.1:0-2867 GCA_035998385.1 Dyadobacter sp.
TTATAACAAGCATAGGCAATGCAAGGTGCCGTATTACGGCGGTTAGGTTCAAGTAGTATCTGATCATCCTGTAATGCAGGAATCTGTTCTTTGATCAGCTCTTTATACTCCTGACTCGTAACAATATAAATATTTTCAATAGGACAAACGCCTTCGAATCTATCCACTGTCTGTTGCAGAAGCGTTCTCCCTGTCCCTAAAACATCATGAAACTGCTTTGGAAAATCTGTGCGGCTGAAAGGCCAGAACCGCGTTCCTACACCACCGGCCATGATGATTATGTGTGTTTCCTTCATTAGTTATATGCAAATTTGAATAGCTATATACTTTCGCAAAGCTAAGAATTATGCAGATATAAGCCCCCGATTATACCAAAAGGTTCAGAAGCTACCAATCATATTATCCTTAAAAGTTGTACCAAAAGCCTTTTTGTAGCATTTACTCTATTCAAAAATTGGATTTTAGAATTACTTATCGAATTGAAATTATAGTTTTTCAATATTTGAAGAAAAAATATAATAATCATGCTATTATGTCACTTTATATTTTCTTAATTTGACAGCATCATAATCATCAGTAAATCGAAACCATGAACTCACTTCTGCGCACAGTACCAGGCGGTATACTGCTTATACTCCTGTTTGCAAGCCTAACATTTGCACAAACAAAAATCCAAGGAACAGTTACTGAATCTACCAGCAAAGAGCCTCTCATTGGCGTGAGTGTACAGGTGAAAGGTAAAGTGATCGGAACCATCACAGATGCCAAAGGCGCATTCAGTTTCAGCGTAAATGCCCAGCCTCCTTTCACCCTCGTCGTATCATCGGTAGGCTTCCAAACACAGGAAGTGGAAGTGGCCGGCGGAAAATCCCAGTTCGACATTCAGCTCTCCGAACAGGTTGTATTGGGAAATGAAATTGTCGTCTCTGCGTCAAGGGTAGAGGAGAATGTTCTTAAATCTCCGGTAGCAGTGGAAAAATTGGATATCCGGGGTATACGGGAATCTCCTTCCACCAACTTCTACGATGCACTTGCCAATCTGAAAGGTATTGACATGGCCACCCAGGGTGTTTTGTTCAAATCCATCAACATGCGTGGATTCGGAAGCACAGGAAACCCACGTACCGTTCAGATGATCGACGGGATGGATAACCAGGCACCTGGCCTCAACTTTCCGTTGGACAACATTATCGGTATGTCGGAACTGGATGTTGAAAGCGTTGAAATTTTGCCCGGAGCTGCCTCTGCTTTGTATGGCCCCAATGCGATTAATGGCCTGATTCTGATGAATAGCAAAAGCCCTTTTCTATACCAGGGATTAAGTGCAAACGTAAAAACCGGCGTGATGCACGAGTCGAGCCGATCTAAAGCGACAACCCCATTTGTGGATGGTACCATTCGTTATGCCAAAGCATTTAACAATAAGGTGGCATTTAAAGTGAACCTTTCTTACATCACCGCCAAGGATTGGGAAGCAAACAATTACAGCAACCTCAATCTGGGTGGTAATGCAGACCCACTTCGCGGTGCAGGAACACGCCCTGACTATGACGGAGTGAACAGTTATGGTGACGAAGTTCAGACAAATATCAATTCCGTAGCCCAGACACTGGCAGCCAACGGATTGATTCCGGCGCAAGCCGTAGGACTTGTGCCCAGTACTTTTGTAAGCCGCACAGGTTATATGGAAAAAGATCTGATCGACTACAACACGAAAAGTTTGAAGGCCAATGCTGCTGTACACTACCGTTTAAGCGATAAAATTGAAGCTATTGCACAAATCAATTACGGCTACGGAACCACTGCCTACACCGCTACAGGACGCTACTCGCTCAGAAATTTCAATCTGACCCAGGGTAAACTTGAATTAAGAGGAGATAATTTTACCGTCCGCGCCTACACAACCCAGGAGCGTTCCGGTCAGTCCTACCTGGCAGGCCTGGCAGCTGTGTCTATGCTTAACGATTTCAAAACACATGCTAACTGGTTCGGACAGTATACCGGGGCATTTGTACAGGCACGTGGACAAGGAGCCAGCGAAGAAAGTGCGCACCTGGCTGCACGGGGTGTAGCCGACCAGGGCATGCCGGTCCCAGGTAGCAGCGCCTACAATGCATTGCTTGATAAATACAGAAATATGCCAATCGTTGATGGTGGAGGAGGCTTTACAGACAAAACCAATCTGTACCATATCGAAGGTTTCTACAACTTCAAGAATCAGGTTAAATTTATTGAGTTGCTTGCAGGTGCAAACTACCGCATGTACGAGCTCAGGTCAGCCGGTACTTTATTTGCTGATACAAAAGACGGCCGCACCGGAACAATCAATATCAATGAATATGGTGCCTTTGTGCAGGCAGGCAAAAACCTGCTCAACAATCACCTGAAACTTTCCGGCTCTATCCGCTACGATAAAAACCAGAACTTCGATGGCCAGTTTACACCAAGAGTGTCAGCAGTAACTACGTTTGGCGAACATAATGTCCGGCTTTCCTACCAAACCGGTTTCCGTATACCAACTACTCAAAATCAATACATTGACCTGAAAACGCCTACAGGAACATTGATAGGAGGCTTACCTGAATTTGAATCCAGATATGGCCTGGCTAACGGTATACTGAGACAAAACCTTTCTACCGAAAATATTCAGGCAACTATAGCAGGAGATCCATCTATTGTCACAAGCGCGCGGGCTTATGGAACCGCAGCTATTACTCAGGCAGTGACGGCAGCTGTGACGCAACAAGTAAATGCGGCCGTTGCTGCTGGCCAGATTCCAAACGTTCCGGCTGCTATTCAGGCAGCTATCACTTCCGGCGTTCAGGGAGCATTACCAGGGACTTTACAAGCACAACTTCCAGGCCTCG
>DASYHR010000056.1:0-2656 GCA_035998385.1 Dyadobacter sp.
CCTTATGCACAGACTTTACAATTCACCTATTGATGCACAGTTAGCTGCTATGGAAGTAGCATGGTCAATAAGAGATAAAGTTCAGGTTGTAAAGCATGTTAGTTATACATCCAACCGTGGCAGCTTTACTCCAACCGCTGGATCTTCTGGATTACACTTGAATGGATTCGGTGCGCTGAATAATAATCAGTTTAACATATACAACATTTACCATCAGAAAAAAGGAATTGCGTTGGAAACATCAGGTTCTGCTGGAGGTTTGATAATTTACTATAATGGATTTTTATCTCCACAGTTATATGAAGATGTTACTGTAAAAGGGCATACTTTTAGGGCTTATGGACGTTCAACTGTAATTATCAATGATTAAGTTTATAACAATTGCCATATGAATTATTAAGTATGGAATCCATTGATGTTGTCTACAACAATCGATACTAAAGCATCATAGATAATATAGTATCCAACTGAAAACGAGCGGATCATATGATCTGCTCGTTTTTTTATTTAGTTAAAATCAAAGTCGGTATACATTTTCATCGCTTCAGACTGTTAACTAAATTGACAATTGTATCAAAATCAGCAAGACGTGTTTCAAACTAAATATCATATGGCTGTTTCCAATAAACTCAAATCAGTACTGCTTGCAACACTTTTATTGACGCAATTTTACGTGTCAGCTCAAACTGTGGATGACATTGTGTACAAACACATCAAAGCAATGGGCGGCGCAAATCAAATAGCCGACCTGAAAAGCGTCAGGATAACTGCGAATATGAAGGTGATGAACATGGATATGCCCGTCACAACTACTATCGTTCAAAACAAAGCTTTCCGTACAGAAACTACGGCGCAGGGAATGACGATCATCCAGGCTGTGAATGGTAAAAGTGGCTGGATGATTAATCCGATGGGTGGCCAGAGCAAGGCGACTGTGATGCCTGAAGAGGCAGTGAAGTCGATGGAATCGCAGAAAGACCTGACGGGTTTGTACAACTATAAGGAAAAGGGATACAAGCTCACCCTGGATGGAGAAGAAGATCTGGACGGCGCAAAAGTCTATAAGGTGACAGCCACACTAAACAGCGGTGTTAAACAAATCAATTATATCTCTAAGGATACTTTTTATATACTCAAAATTGAGGCATCTATGCCTGTCGAAGGACAACTCATCAAAACTGAAAGCAGGCAATCGGACTTTAGACAGGTTGACGGAATCGTCTTTCCGTTCGTTCTGGAAGTTACGACTACCGCGATGCCAGGCATGACCATGGTGAACAGAATCGCCTCACTGGAAGTCAATCCGAAAATTGATGAAAGCATATTTGAGATGCCTAAGGAACAATAGTCACGTTTCCGAAACCAATAAAACGCGTATTATCATATTCAAAGAAAAATCTCAGTCAAAAAAGATTGAGATTTTTTTCTTTTATCGGGAACTAGTCTTTAATATTACATGTATATACATTAAATGTAACAACATAAATATAACACTAACATGGCAACTCCAACTACATGGGTAATTGACCCGACACATTCAGAAATTCAGTTCAAAGTGAAACACCTTGTAATTTCTACAGTTACCGGTTCATTCAAAACCTTCGAAGGAAGCGTAAGTACAGAGTCTGAAGACTTTGACGGTGCAAGCGTGACTTTCTCAGCAGACACTGCAAGTATCGATACCAATCAGACTCAACGTGACGAACATTTGAAATCGGCTGATTTCTTTGCAAGTGAAGAATATCCAAAAATCTCTTTCGCAGGCGCATTGACAAAAAAAGGTAGTGACAGTTACGCATTGAAAGGTGACCTTACGGTTAAAGACATCACAAAACCTTTCGAATTCGCAGTAGAGTATGGTGGAAATATGACTGATTTCTATGGCAATAACAAGTCGGGTTTTGAAATTACAGGTAAAATCAACCGTCAGGAATTCGGCCTGACATGGGGAGCAGTAACTGAAGCAGGTGGCGTAGTTGTAGGCGATGATGTGAAACTGATCGCAAATATCCAGGTTGTAAAACAATAGTTGCAACTGACATTCGTGCGATCCTTCCACTATAAGGATTGTACAAGAGATACGGTATCAAATCACAAGATGGCTGGTACCGTATTTTTTATATCCTACTTTTCAAATTACATACTCCACCATTTAAATTCAGGGCAGGAAAGACGAAAGCTCGTCAATTTGTTACTACATTTAACAAAAAAAACTTAGCCTTGATAATCGAGACACGTGCTTACGCCCGCGCCGGGCTTTTGGGTAATCCTTCTGATGGTTTCTTTGGAAAAACGATTTCTATATCTGTCAGGAATTTCGGTGCATCCATTTCACTATACGAATCTCCCGAACTTCATATTGAACCTCAGCCACAGGATGTAAATACTTTTCGTAGTATTCACCACCTCCGTGAATCAGTCAGTATGCTGGGTTACAATGGCGGCATTCCCCTCATCAAGGCAGGTATCAAAAAATTCGGAGACTATTGTGAGGAAAACAATATCAAACTTCCCAATAGAAACTTTACAGTGCGCTACCGGTCTTCAATTCCCCGTCAGGTAGGTATGTCGGGGTCCAGTGCTATTGTAGTCGCATTGTTCCGCGCATTGATGCAGTTTTATAAGGTAGAAATCCCGATTGAGATATTGCCACAAT
>DASYHR010000070.1:0-2383 GCA_035998385.1 Dyadobacter sp.
CGGATTACTGACCAGCATCAACCCGGAAAGACATACATCATCACGCAACAATCACCTTGTTTAGGAATTCAATCATTTTTGCATTACAAAAGCTTATTTGTCGAGAGCTCCGAATTAGGAATCGGGAAAACGTACTCCGGCTGCGTGGGAGATATAGAGGGTGCAGAAAGACCGCCACTTCCTTTCGCAGGTATTGTCAGCAGGTTACGGGTAAGGTCATTTGACCTGAAACCTTCGCCCAGCAACTCAATTCTTCTTTCAATTAAAATCGTTTTAACGAGTGCATCTGCTGTTCCTACAGCACTCGCCGGGAATTCATACGTAGCATCAGAGCGCTTTCTAACCGCATTCAGTAATGCTGTTGCCATTTCTAAATCGCCGGTTTTTGCTGCAGCTTCGGCATAGTTAAGCAGTACTTCTGCATATCTGATCAATGGTACATAATCGAGTGCCGGATTAGTCTGGTTGTATTTTTTGAGATAACTCAATGTACCCGCAACTCTCACAAACTCTGTTCTTCTGGTATCGGTAGCCTTCCATGTAGCGTCACCTAAAATCCCGGAAGGATTCAGATTATACTCCACATTTTGGTTGTAGATATAAGCCAGTGAATTTTGACCGCTGATCAGGTTCAGGGCTGTCATCGGCATTGAGAATATTGACTCTGTAGTGGTAAAGTTGGTGGTAAATACTGACGCTACGCTGGCCTGCAAAGCATGCCGTACACCCGTTGCCGCCGAAAACGGAGCTGCAGCCGATACAATCTTTTTTGCTTCTTCAACCACTTTTGCATCATTCCCCATGTTCAGATACACCCTTGTTTTGAGTGCAATCGCAGAATTTTTATGCGCCCGCGTTGTGTTCAGCAAGGATGTTGCATAAGTCAAAGGCAAGCCAGCTTCAGCAGCATCCAGATCTGCCAGAATCTGTGTATAAACCTGCGCCACGGTACTTCTGGCCAGGTCATTGTTTGCCGGCGTCTTTTCTCCCTGCAAACGCAAAGGAATTCCCGGCGAAGCGCCCTGATCTTTGGTGAATGGCTGCGCATAACGGGTAATCAAATTAAAATAACTGATTGCCCTGACAAACTTTGCTTCTGCAAGATATTGTGCCGACGTCGCGGCAGGTACTGCGTCAGGATTAGCCGCCAGCCCATCAATGATCAAATTCGCCGCATTCACAGCTGTGTAGGCCGTCCCCCACGCAGAGGATGCGTCATTGGACCCGGAAGTGACCGTGTGGCTCCAGGCGTCATAACCTGTGAACACATTTTGTGTCCGGTTAATAAACTCTTCACCCCGGATGTCGGCAAGCACCAAATACCTGCCCCCCAGGAAACTGCCGTTTTTTAAAGCTGCATACATCCCATTCACCTGCCCGAGTACACGCTCCGTTGTATCAAACAAAAATGCATCTTGCAATGAAGTGTCCGGTACAGGATTTAAAAGCTCCTTTTCGTTACATGAAACTAAAGCCGGGCCCAGGGGCAGGAATGCGACTGCCAGTTTAAGGGCAAAAGTTCTTATCGGATTAACATTGATCTGTTTCATAATCTTAAATATGTTTTGAGGATATCAGAATCCGAGATTTAAGCCGAATGTGATGGTACGTCCCTGCGGAATCGAGTTCTTATCTACTCCGGGAGTTGTGTTCGAATTTCCGTTCACCGAAATCTCAGGATCAGTACCTGTGTATTTGGTCAGGATAAATGCATTGAAGACCTGCGTGTAAAGTCTTACAGAGCTGATACCGATTTTACTCAATGCAGGTGTCGGCACTTTGTAACCCAGCGAAACCGACTGCAATCTCAGGAAATCTCCTTTTTCGGCATTTTCAGAAATTGGCCATGATGATCCGTTTGAAAGCAAATCGCCATATACAACACGAGGAATATCAGTTACCTGCCCAGGCGTAGTCCAGCGCTCAAGCACCTCCGTTGTATTGTTCCAGAAACGCTGGTCGCGCCACGTTCCCTTGGTACCGTTCATCACCAGATTTCCTCCGGAATAGGTAAAATTGACACCCAGATCAAAATTGCCGTATTTGATGGTATTGATAAATCCACCGTAATAAGTTGGCAATGCGTTACCCAGCAGGTAATAGTCATTTACCCCGATAGCAGGGGCCGCTGTGCCATCCAGATAAGTCCAGCGACTTCCACCTGACGGTACCACGTGACTATACTGCACTCTGTCGCCAGCTCCGTTGATGAATACACGCTGACCGTTTTCAGGATTTACGCCATCCGTTTTCGCGCCATACAAACTACCAACTGATTGACCTACACGAGTGATATTGGTCGCTTCAGCAGCCGTAGAGGTGGTTCCAACCAGCTCCGTCCCTGCCCCGTAAAGCTCGGTAACCTTGTTTTTATTTTTAGTGT
>DASYHR010000072.1:0-1779 GCA_035998385.1 Dyadobacter sp.
CGAAAAGTACAGGCTAATTCTGTTGCTTTGGGAACACCTCACCCCAACCCTCTCCTCCAAGGAGAGGGAGAAGGCAGGATTAGCCAGCTTCATAGCGAGGTCTTAAACATCTCCGCTCAAACCAAACATGGTTTAGAACAACTCAAAGCCACCATTGTAGCGCTTGTACAAAAGCAGGCCGCCAGCGATACTGTCGTGACCAACCTTCGTCACTACGAACACCTGATCAAAACCCAGGACGCCCTCTCCGATGTGCTCAACGGTCTTGCCCTGGGCGTAACCGGAGACTTCCTGGCTCAGGATATACGGCTTTCGCTGCATCATTTGGGTGAGATTACCGGGACAATTGTGACGGATGATTTGCTAGATAATATATTTTCGAAGTTCTGTATCGGGAAGTAAGCATCAACAAAGATCCCTATCAGCATAGAAACACATAAGCATTAACTATTTGATGACATGGAAGGACAGGATATTCGTTGGGAGCAGCGTTTTAATAATTATAACAGGGCGTTGAACAAATTGGATCAGGCGGTATCTAAAATTAAAAAAGATTATCCGGCTGACGAACATGGGAGTATTGATCAAGACGATTTTCTTGATGATATCATTAAGGAAGGATTAATTCAGAGATTTGAATATACCCATGAGCTTGCCTGGAATGTGATGAAGGACTTTTTGCTGTATGAGGCTGAAATAAAGGTATTGGGTTCAAAGGATGCTACAAGAGCGGCTTTTGCGGCAGAGCTGATTGTGGATGGCGACGTTTGGATGGAGATGATTAAAAGCCGTAACCAAACTTCTCATACTGACAACGAAGAAACTGCAGATGTGATTTTTACGCAGATTATGGATATTTATTTGCCTGCTTTCCTGGCTTTTGCTAATACCATGGAGGTGAAACGAACCGGAAAGCAGGGTAACTTATTTGCAAAAGAATGAATCACGGATTATCTGAAAAAACAATAGCAGCCATCCAGGGTGTATTTTCTAACTACCCACAGGTGCAAAAAGCCATTCTTTACGGCTCCCGTGCGAAAGGAAATTACCGCAATGGGTCGGATATTGATCTGGTACTGGTGGGAGCCGAACTCAATTTATCCCAATTATTCAAAATAGAACTGGAACTTGATGACCTGCTGCTTCCTTACAAAATTGACCTGGCACTTCTACATCAGATAAGTAATCCGGATTTGATTGAGCATGTTGACCGAATAGGAATGGTGTTTTATGAGAAAAATAGTGATGTTGGGGCGCTGATGTGAATATACAAATCCGATAGGGTTGGTAGACTTTAAGCACGAACGTGCATTCTTATGTTGAATGTAGCCGTCTGGAACAAATCAGCCATCATGTTCTGCCTAATCCGGACGCTGTCTTGCTCAATTTTTCTTCGATTTGAGTTTCACAGTCACTGCTTTTGTAAATTTCTATTTGATTTTCTATGCTACGATTTGCTTTAGATGTTATTGAGAAATTGATGACCGCGGGATTGGAAAGAATCTATCTGTTGTATGATATCGCAGCAAATTTCCACACATGCAGTTCAACTTAGTGAATATGATAAGCATAAGCTCAAAACACTCCAATCTACATTACCTAACTATAAACACAAAAATTCCATAAATCGCCAGTATCAGGAACAGTATTGTGGTAATGATAGCGCTTGACCTGAAGACAAATGTGCTGGGCTCTCTTTCTCCGCATTTCGGACAAAATTCGGCATTTGCAGATACCGGTTGTTTGCATGTGCGGCATGCGATCATCTTTGACATATTT
>DASYHR010000091.1:0-2379 GCA_035998385.1 Dyadobacter sp.
ATGACGGAGCCGAAATGGCCTAATGTCACTTATCCTAAAATCGATTTCCAGGCGATCAAATACTATTCGGCACCGAAAAAGAAGAAGCAGGTGGATAGTCTGGATGATATCGATCCTGAACTTCGTGATACTTTCGAGAGACTGGGAATATCTTTGAATGAGCAAAAAAGGCTGTCAGGGGTACCTGTTGCGGTAGATGCTGTCATGGACTCAGAGTCTGTATTTACTACCTTCAAAGATACGCTGAGAGAGAAAGGAATCATATTTTGCTCGATCAGTGAAGCGATCAGAGAACATTCTGATCTGGTAAAAAAATACCTGGGATCGGTAGTGCCACCGAAGGACAATTACTATGCAGCATTAAATTCTGCTGTTTTCTCTGACGGGTCTTTCGTATACATCCCAAAAGGTGTTCGTTGCCCGATGGAGCTTTCAACCTATTTCCGTATCAATGCAGCAGGTACAGGTCAGTTTGAGCGTACGCTGATTATTGGTGACGCAGATAGTCATGTTAGTTATCTGGAAGGATGTACAGCACCGATGCGTGATGAAAATCAACTTCATGCTGCCGTGGTTGAAATTTTTGCACATGATAATGCAAACGTTAAATATTCAACCGTACAAAATTGGTATCCCGGAGATAAAGAAGGCAAAGGTGGTATTTACAACTTTGTAACCAAAAGAGGTATCTGTGACGGCGTAGGCTCTAAAATTTCCTGGACTCAGGTAGAAACGGGATCTGCTGTAACATGGAAATATCCTTCGGTAATATTGAAAGGCGACAATTCTATCGGAGAGTTCTACTCGGTAGCTGTTACCAACAATATGCAGCAGGCTGATACCGGAACTAAAATGATCCATATCGGTAAAAATACCAAGAGTCGTATTGTATCGAAAGGTATATCTGCAGGTAAAAGCCACAACTCTTACCGTGGATTGGTTCAGGTTTTCAAAAGAGCCGAAAAAGCAAGAAACTTTTCGCAATGCGATTCACTGCTTTTGGGCGACAGATGCGGTGCGCATACATTCCCATACATTGAAGTGAACAACCCATCGGCTATGGTCGAACATGAGGCGACGACTTCAAAAATTGGCGAAGATATACTTTTCTATTGCAATCAACGCGGTATCCCTACCGAACAGGCAGTAGCGCTGATCGTAAACGGATACGCAAAAGAGGTACTTAACCAATTGCCTATGGAGTTTGCTGTAGAGGCTCAAAAACTACTGGAAATCAGTCTGGAAGGCAGCGTTGGGTAAGTTATAAAGTATAATTTTTTTAAGTTATTCATACAAAAGATGTTCGGCTAACCGAACGTCTTTTGTATTTTATTTATACCCATATTTTGAAAAAGCACCTCATTTTTCAGTAGAAATTTTCGTCTATTTTTTGTATTTTTGGTCACATACGATTTATTAATACCACCAGTTTGAGGATACGGCTATGCGTTTGCAGGCGGTACCCTGTGGTAATCATTTACCAGAGTACAATATAAATGGGCCATCTCCCTAAACTAATAGAAGACTTAGCACTGATACTGATTGTAGCAGCAATTACAACCCTGCTTTTCAGAAGGATAAAACAACCGCTGGTACTGGGATATATCATTGCCGGGTTGCTCGTGGGACCCCACCTCTCCCTTACACCCACAGTTGTTGATACTACCAACGTAAAAATCCTGGCTGACATCGGGGTAATCTTCCTGCTTTTCAGCCTCGGGCTCGAATTCAGTTTCAAGAAATTGATGCGTGTAGGGGGTGCTGCCTCTGTCACCGCCTTTGTAGAAATTCTCTTCATCACCATTTCCGGCTATTTCCTGGGTAAACTCATGGGCTGGTCCACGATGGATAGTATGTTCCTGGGTGGGATGCTTGCCAGCTCTTCTACAACCATCATTATAAAAGCCTTTGATGAGCTCGGGGTAAAAACGAAGTTGTTTGCACGGATTGTTTTCGGCGTACTTGTTGTAGAGGATATCGTCGTGATCTTATTGATGGTTTTACTTTCAACCGTAGCCATCACCCAGCAGTTCGAAGGCAGCGAGATGCTGTTTACTGTTGGCAAACTGTTGTTTTTCCTCGTCCTGTGGTTTATTGCCGGTATTTTCCTGCTCCCTTCTTTATTGAGATTGGTAAAACCATTACTGGATGAAGAAACACTGCTTGTTCTCGCCATTGGTCTTTGTCTTGGGATGGTAGTACTGGCTACACAGGTAGGATTTTCTGCAGAGCTCGGCGCTTTTATCATGGGTTCCATTTTGGCAGAAACTACAACTGCTGAAAAAGTAGAACATCTGCTGACTCCGGTTAAAAATCTCTTCGGAGCCATATTTTTCGTATCTGTAGGGATGTTGATAGATCCTGAAATGATCGTTGAAT
>DASYHR010000181.1:0-7412 GCA_035998385.1 Dyadobacter sp.
AAATATAGTATTTCCCTCCACCCATCAACCTGCCACTTTCGGATAGGTTAAAATCCGCATAGTATCGGTTAATCTCAGCCACATACAGTGGGTCTCCCCCTCGCGATTTTATTTTTTCTCTTTGTCTGCAACATTCCTGAAACTAATGTGTCCTTGCTGCGTCAATTGGATACAAACCACCTCGTTAAGCTACCTCTAATCAACCTGTTACCATGAAATTTCTACAAGCAGTATTGCTGACAATGTTTACTTCAACGGCATTTGCACAACAGTTTAAGTTGTCTGGTATGTTGTTGGCAGACTCATCCAGTGGCGAAAGAGCAGAATTTGCTACGGTGGCCCTCATGAAAAACAATAAGATTTTAGAAGGCACCACCGCTGATTCTCTGGGTAAGTTCCGCTTTGACAAAGTTGAACAGGGCCATTATGCACTTCAGATTTCATTGTTGGGTTATGCCACCAAATTCGTTGAACGGGTTCATGTTACAAAGGATCTTGATTTGGGAACAATCACGCTGATTTCAAATGCAAAAAAACTAAATGAAGTGACTGTCACCGAGCAAAAAGGATTATTTGAAGAACGCTCAGACCGCATGGTGTACAACGCTGAAAAAGACATCGGTATCAAAGGAGGTGATGCCACGGACGTATTAAAACGTATTCCATCGATCGCGGTGGATATTGAGGGAAATGTGCAGCTTCGCGGTAGTGGTAACATCAAAGTACTGATCAATAACAAACCTTCAAGTATTGTGGCACGAAGTGTGTCTGATGCATTGAAACAGATACCGGCAGATATTATCAAACAGGTTGAAGTGATTACTTCGCCCTCTGCCAAATATGATGCGGAGGGTACTGCCGGCATTATCAATATCATTACTAAAAAGAACAGTTTGCAGGGAACCAACGGATCGATAAGTCCTGATTTCGGGCGCTGGAACAATTGGCAGAACGCATCAATCAACCATCGTATGAAAAGTCTGTCGATTGCTGCAAGCGGTGGTTTCAGCGACTGGAAAAATAAAAGGACAGTTGAGATGAACCGTAAATTTGAAAGTGAGGGTATCAACAACAATCAGAATCAGGGACAATTGGTAGCTGGCTCGGGGAAGAATTTTTACGGAAACCTCAACGTGGATTGGGATATTGATACAGTAAACCGTATAGGCGCCGGACTTAATTATTTCAACGGAGTCAATACAAATGGGTTTGATATTCATTTCAGAGAAACCAGCCAGGATAATCTTATCCAGTTTTTCCAGCGCGACATGAGCCGTACCTATGACTGGGCAGGCGCTACCATTAATCTGGACTATACACGCCTTTTCAAAAAGCCAAAAAAAGAGCTGAATCTGCTGATGATGTACTCGTTTGAGGAGGAAGACAGCGACTATTGGTCCGATCTGGCTGATGCATCCGAGGTGATTTATTTTAGAGAAAAGAGTTACAACATCAGCAACAACAAGGAAGGAACTGTGCAGCTGGATATCACCAACCCGATTGACAGTATCAGCACCATCGAGATGGGTTCAAAAGCGATATTCAGAGGCATACTCAGCGACTACCGCATTGCAAGAGCAGAGGAAGGATCAGCTGATTTTGTGAATATACCTACTCTTGCAGATGTTTTTGACTATTCCCAAAAAGTTGCATCCGCCTATTTCGTGTACAGCCGTACTCCGAAAAAGAAATGGGGAATCAATCTGGGAGCCCGTTATGAACAGACTTTCATACAAGCCAACTTCCTGAATCAAACAAGCTCTTTTTCAAACTCTTACGGCAATTTCATTCCTAACATCAGTATTTCAAAGAGTCTTCCGAAGGATCAGCAGGTTCGTTTCAGTTATACACAGCGCATCCAGCGTCCTCAGTTTTACTTTTTAAACCCTTATATCAATCAGTCAGATTCAAAAAACCAGTATGGTGGCAACCCTTACCTTAAACCAGAATTGACTCACTCCGTGGAAGCGAATTATACAGTCAACATCAAAGAAACGAACCTGAATGCGTCGTTTTTCCTGCGCCAAACCAACAATGCCATTGAGAGTGTGAGCACTGTGGACAGCGAAGGGGTGCTATTGCAGCTGTTCCAAAACGTCGCTCAGAATTCGGCATATGGTGTAAATCTGAGTGCAAATACCAAAATCACTAAAAAATGGTCAGTCAATACTTCTTTGAATCTGTTTTACAATGTTCTGGAGAGTAAAGAGCTGCAAGCCCGAAACGAAGACTGGATGTACCGCATCAACCTGAATTCTACAATAGATATAGGCAAAGGTTTCAAGGCGCAGTTCTTCGGATTTTACAACTCGGCAAAAGTGAATCTGCAAGGCAGATTTGGTGCATTCGGGTTCTACAACATGGTTGTACAAAAAGAAATATTGAAGAAAAAAGGCAGCATCGGTATTGGATACGACAATCCTTTCAACAACACCATCAAGTGGCGAAATGACTTCAATGGCCCTAATTTCCAGCAAACTCAGGATGTGGCCATGTATCGTCGTGGCTGGAGGCTAAACCTCAAATATGAATTTGGAAAAATGAACGGATCACAACGCCAGAAAAAGAAAATCAGCAATGACGATAAAAAGTCCGGGGAAGGAAATGGATGATCCATTTTGATACCAAACAGGCTTTGATTTTTCAACAGGCAACCAAAACTGGCTGCCTGTTCTTTCATCTGTTAAATCGCTTCACTTATTTTTCTTCTCCAACGAATTGTTCGGCGGTCTGCACTGTTATATAAAAACGTATATAAATAAATATATCTTGATTATATAAGGCCACTCGGCGGGGATCAGCTTCAATGACAAACAGTAAAAGAACGGGAAAGACGGGAAGTTTTAGAATAATTATTTCGACTACCATCATTCTGTTATACAATATCACATCATGCTTTTCACAGGGTTTGGGAAAAGTGACACGATATGGTATTCAGGAGGGACTTTCCTATGCGGTTGTTAACAGTATAACGCAGGGCAAAAAGGGATTTATCTGGTTTGCTACCGGCGACGGGCTGAATCGTTTTGATGGCCACAACTTCAAAGTTTATAAGCACAATCCGACGGACACCAACAGCATAGCAGGCAATTACGTAAAGTCGATCATGGCCGATGCCGATGGTACACTTTGGATATCATCACGAAGTGGCTTGACAGAATTCATTACCAATCAGGAAAAATTCAAAAGGCACCTACCATCATCACAGAAAAAAGGCATCAATGATGACGTAAGCGATATATCAAAGGCACGGAATGGTGATTTGTGGATTTCACTGAACGGCTCGGGCTTCGCTTCTTTCAACAAAAAAACTAAGGACTTTCACTTTCACGACAAAAAAAACCTTTCCGGCTTACAAACTAACTCCATTCTGAATGTTTTTGAGGACTCTCAAGGTTTGCTCTGGCTGGGAACCCGCGACACTGGTGTTGAATTGTTCGGATTGGATGCAGGACGTAACCTCCGGCAATCCGGCATCGACCTCAGTACACTTCCCAAAGCACGGATCAACCAGGTTTTCGAGGATCATTTTCAAAATGTCTGGATCGCTTCAGCAAAAGGCTTGTTTGTCTTTAAAAGGAACGAAGGAAAATTCTATCAGGTCAGTATTCCTACTTTCCACAGGAGCAACATTTATCTCTCTTTGTTGGAGAACAAGGCAGGTATGCTCTTCGTCGGAGTTCAGGATGGCGGGGTATACAGTCTGGATTTGAATAGATTTCATCAGAAACCTGTGTCTGATTATGTGTTTAATCTGGTAAAAAATACGCAGAACGAAGGCATCACGCAGAGGTCAGTCCAAACCATGTTTTTGGATAAGGATCGGAATATATGGCTTGGCACCTATGGCGAAGGGGTTTATATGGTTGGCAGTATTCCTGAGAAATTTACACTTTTCCAGAAAAAAATTGCCGATTCACGTGCCGAATCCAATCTCCGTTTTTATGGAATGTGTACGGATCATGAAGGAAATTTATGGCTGGGAACTGATGGCGATGGAATATACAAAACCACGTCATCCGGCCAGTTATTGAAGCACTATGCTCCAGATGGACGTCCGGGCAGCCTCACTGATGGTGCAATCATTGCCGCCCATCGGGACAGACAGGGTAATCTTTGGTTTGGAAGTTACTCCAAAGGTTTGTTCCTGTACAATCGTGAAAAAGACTCATTTACTCGGTTTTTCAGCGATGCGGCTCAGCCGGGAAGTCTGCCGGCGAACGACGTACGGGTGATCTATCAGGATTCAAAAAACAGACTTTGGGTAGGAACCAATGGTGGTGGATTATGTCTGCTCGACAGGACATCAGGAAAAGTCAGGCAATTCGTTCCGGGCAATAGCAGCATCAATGCTAATGATGTGAGGGCAATTGTGGAGGACAAAAAAGGAAACCTTTGGATCGGAACTTACGGAGGCGGACTCAATTACCTCGACACCAAAACATTCCGTTTCACTCAGTTTTTCAATAGCACCAAAGCGGGATACCTGATTTCCAACCGTATCATATTTTCTTTATTCCTGGATACAAAGGATCGCCTGTTCATCGGAACAGAAGGAAACGGGCTTGTGCTGTACGATATTCCCAACAAGAAAGTAAAACTATACAACGAGAGAAACGGACTGACGAATAATGTAATTAATGCGGTTTACGCTGAAAATGAAAATCGAATCTGGATCAGCACCAATAAAGGTTTGTCTCTAATCAACCTCGGTACGAACCGTATCGAAAACTTTGACCATAGTGATGGGTTACAGGCCGGCCAGTTCAATCCAAACTCATTTTTAGCTGGTGCAAACAATCAATTTCTGGTATTTGGCGGTACCGAGGGCTGGAACATTTTCAATCCGCATGAGATCAATTTATCCTCCTACAAACCTCCTGTATTGATTACAAGTCTGCAGCTATCCGGCAAAGAGGTTGAAGTCGGAAGTATGCAAAACGGGAGAGTGATACTCAATGAACAGATAGGATCTGATTCGCACATTACACTCAAACCCGATGAATCCGTTTTTTCTATTGAATATACCGCCCTCAATTATGCGTATCCCGAGAAAGGGCAGTTTGCCTATATGCTGGACGGACTGGACCAGGATTGGAACTATGTCAAAAATGAGCGTACTGCTACCTACCGATATCTTTCGCCCGGGGAGTACACATTTCGGGTGAAGGCATCCAATCAGGACGGAGTGTGGTCGGATACCCAGAGTACCCTCCGAATTACCATTCTTCCGCCCTGGTATCAGACCTGGTGGGCGGTTGTTTTATATGTTCTGGGTGCAGGACTATTGGTATACAACTACCAAAAATACAAAAACAGACAGGCTGCACTTAAATATGAGGTGACTCTGGCTCAGCTCGAATCACAAAAAGAAAAAGAACTGAACGACAAAAAAATCTCCTATTTCACCAATATATCCCACGAATTCAGGACACCGCTCACGCTTATTATCAACCCTGCGAAAGAGTTACTTCTGAAACAGGGAAATGACGATGACGCCAATCTGAATATTATTTATCGGAATGCGAAACGCCTGCTGAGTCTTGTAGACCAGCTTTTGTTGTTCAGAAAAGCGGATCAGAAACAAAATGAACTCAACCTGGGTTTGCATCATTTGCCGAATCTGATCAGAGAAGTACACTCCTATTTCCTGCATCAGGCCGAGCAGAAACATCTTCATTATCAATTCATTTGCGAAAATGAAAATCTTGAAATAACAGCCGACAGCGAAAAGCTGGAGATAGCTCTCTTCAACCTGATTTCGAATGCCATTAAATTCACACCTGATCATGGAAGCGTGCTGGTTCGGTTGTCGGAGCAAAATGGTGACGTGAATATTACAGTGGAAGACAGCGGCATCGGTATACCGGCGGAAGCAGGGGAAAGAATCTTCTCGGTATTTGACCAATATCCGGACAAACGTACCCTTTCAAAAGGTGGCTTTGGAATCGGTTTATATCTTGCAAGGACCTTTGTTGAAAATCATTTCGGAACACTTTCCTATCAGCCTAATTCTTCAGGAGGAACAATATTCACAATCAGTATACCAAAAAATCACCCTAACCTTACATCCGGTGACAAAGCCGGAAGTGCTGTTCACAAGTCATCCGTCTTTCTGGAGGAATTGTCACTACCCGAAGTTGGAACTGAAAAAGATTCTAAAAAAGCAAAACTTGTCCGCCCGGTGCGTGAAGAGTTAAACGCAAAAATGGAAACCATGTTGCTGGTCGACGATGACGCAGAAATGCGGACTTATCTGTCAGGCATTTTTGGGAATCAATACAAACTTATTGAAGCCGATAGTGCAGAGTCGGGTTTGGAAATGGTAAAAAAATATACACCTGACATTGTACTGAGTGATGTGATGATGGCCGGCATGACGGGAATTGAAATGTGCGAACGCATGAAAGATGATATTTCAGTCAGCCATATTCCGGTGGTGTTGCTTACAGCAAGCTCATCTCAGGAGTCAAAATTAAAAGGTATTGAAGGTGGTGCAGACGACTACATCAGCAAGCCTTTTGACAAAGATCTGCTTGTTGCCAGAGTGGCCTCGCTGTTGAAAAACAGAAATGATCTGCAGAAGTACTTTTATAACGAAATCACATTACAATCCGGCGACTCAAAGATATCACCGGAGTACAAGGAGTTTCTCGAAAAATGTATTTCGATTGTGGAGCAACATATCACAAACCCGGAGTTCAACATCAAAGTGCTGGCATCGGAAATCGGGATGAGTCATTCCACATTGTATAACCGGATCAAATCTATTTCGGGTCAGTCGACCAACGGATTTATCCGCTTCATCAGGCTAAGAAGAGCCGCTGAAATTCTGATCAGTACCGACACTACAATCCTCGAAACATCGGAGCAGGTTGGCATCAATGACGTTAAATATTTCCGCGAGCAATTCACGGCACTCTTTGGTATGAAGCCGTCAGAATATATAAAGAAATACAGAAAACCCTTCCATGAACGACATACGCTCAACAAGGATATTTTCAAATCTAAATAAATTTTTTGTGACCATTTTTTGAAATATGTTTAGTTGAAAATGCCCGATTCTAATAGGATCGGGCATTTTTATTGAATTACCCCCTCTTTATTGTGAAAATACCCCCTCTTTGTAACATTTAAATAATCCTACTTTTGATGAATCAGTTTATAAATCTCCCCACTCTTTTCGGCACCTGGTATTATTCTAAGATTGGGCTTATTTCGTCCCGGTTCATGATACTGTTTGCAGAAAAAACAAGGATAATCCAAGACTGACAGCAAGACCAAATTTTAACTATCAACTTAATTCATGTATGAAAAAAAGTTTTCATAAACATGCTGAATTCATTCGGCTGTCTTACGAAAAAACAAAAGCGGCGGGGCTTCTGCTGATGCTGCTTTCGGTGCTTTCTACG
>DASYHR010000216.1:0-1517 GCA_035998385.1 Dyadobacter sp.
GGAATTACGTGTCTGGTAACCGGGCATATTCAGAAAAATACCGTCTACCGGATACAGATCCATAATCTCCTCAATGATGTTGAAAGCTTTCTCCTGCACGTAAGGCGCATTGATGGAAACCACATACATATCCGTATTGATCATGCGTTCGCCTTCGGGAGATATATAACACCAGTCGGGATGTTGCTTGTAGATACTCTCGTGCATGCGGCTAAAGTCCACTCTTACCATCACCTTGATGCCATGCTCATGGCACTTTTTGACAACCTCGCCGAGCATGTTGGGTTTCATATGCGGATTGGTATAATGAAAATCCAGTTTGGTGGGATAAAATGCCATAATTCCACCTGCATTAATGATGAGTGTATTGGCCGAAAAGGCAACGAGATCCTTCACCAGGGAGTCAGGATTCAAGGTGGCGGCTTCATAATCCGGAAGGTTTGTCTGAATCGCACGCAGGTTATTTTTACGCCACCACAACTCCTCTTCGGCAGAGGCTTTCTGCGCTAGCGCAGCCGCGCCGGCGAGTATTAAAAGGTAAAATGATAAAAAGGTTCTGAGCATAGGAATAGTAAAATTGTCAACTTAATGAAAAGGTCAGGGTTTAAATACAGCCTGGCTGGCTATGGTGATATCATGTTTCACCTGCGGACGCATGAGCTCCCAGTGAAAAACCTGAAAGTCAGGCCCATAGTTTTGTGTCATCACATGCGGTGTAGGCAGGTATCTGTCTTTGGTGAGACTGATGACATGATCCCAATGAGCCAGGCACCTTTGTAGCAATATAACAGCTTGCTGCTTCTGTTGGTCATTTCCAGTTTTGTAAAATGTTTTGAGTGCTATGCCTGCTCTGAGTTTATCGGCAAAGTACAAGCCCAGATGCGCCCATACCGCTACATCATCCAGCTCTGATTGAAGTGCGCTGGCAGTAGTTGCCGCACGCGGTTGCAGGATTTCAATTAATCCGAGCGCCTGTCTGCTGTCGTGCTCCGAGGAGTCGGCCAGCGCAAGAGGTGTAATGAGCGTGTTATTGATGTCTTTTTTCAAAAGCACAGCATCAACATAATCTTTAATGGAAAGCATCGCTGAGTCCAGTGTAGGATGATCCAGCATATCCGTAATCGAAATAAGCGGATTGGTTCTATCGAAATTCTCCGTTTTCTCCGCCGGTTCGGCTTCAATAAAACCTTCGCTGTACAATGTGTAATCCCAGGTAGAACGGTAGAAAGATGCAAGTCGCAACGGCATATTACTGGCAAGTTTGATCGCTTCCAAAAGCTTTTCCCCTACTCCTTTTCCGTATCTGAGATCAAATGCATTTTCAAATTCAACATCGCTGGCAGCCGGATTGTAGAGTAGTTTGCCCCAGACTTTATAAAACAGCCATTGTTTTTCAAAAGCGTATTGCCAGGTTTTTCCGGCTGAAGGTTTGTGCGAATAATCTGCAGCGGGAATGTAGCCTTCAGAACCGATGAAATAGCCATTGACATAATCCCTGCTGTTGAGCTCAATATGTT
>DASYHR010000291.1:0-2337 GCA_035998385.1 Dyadobacter sp.
GTCGTATTTTACTTCGCCCGCTGGATTCTTCCTGGCTTTTTCAAGCAATTCCAAACGGAACTGGATTGGATCTTTACCCGCAGCCTCTGCTACTTCGTCCAAAAATGACTGCTCGGCATAGGCAAGAAAATTGGTAATAGGTGCACGCCAGGGTCCGGTGGTAATTGATGATTTATGATCTACCGAGTCGATCAGCAGATTGTCTACCGCCCCGGAAGGGAAATTATCCTCCCGCGTGCTGTTGCCGGCGTTCATTCCCACTCCCCGCAGCTTGTAGCCGACCAGCTGACCTGTTTTATCCAGGGCTGCTTCAAATTTATATCGAACTGCCGGACGGTAGGTTCCGCCGGTCATGTCATCTTCCCTTGTCCAGATTACCTTTACCGGTGCTTTTGCCAGTTTGGAAACGTGCACCGCTTCCATTACAAAATCTGCAGACAGCCGCCGGCCAAATCCACCGCCTTGTCTGGTGATCTCGACAGACACTTTCTCCGGAGCCACGCCGGCAATTTTTGCTGCTTCTGCACGTGCCCGGTCGGGAGTCTGAGTTGGCCCAACCAGTTCTACACTATCCTCTTTTACATGTGCGAAAAAGTTCATCGGCTCCAAAGGACTATGTGCAAGGAACGGGCATTGGTATTCTGACGTAATGACCTTTGCGGCATTCTTAAATGCACTTTCTACATCTCCGTTTTTTCTTCTCACCGTCGCTTCGCCATTCTGCATCAGTTGTGTGAATATGCGGGTGTGGTCTTCCGAACTCTCCGGATCAGCTTGTTTCTCATATTCAATTTTGAGTGCTTCGCGTGCTTTTTGTACCTGCCACGTCGATCTCCCGACAACTGCCACACTATTCTCAAAAGTCACTACATCCACAATGCCCGGCATTGCTTTCGCTGCCTTAGCATCTACAGATTTCAACTTAAAACCAAATGCCTTGGGACGCTGAATGACTGCGAAAAGCATTCCCTCCCGATAAAAGTCCAGACCAAAAAGCGGTTTACCCGTTGCAATGTTATGGTTATCCACATTTCTGATAGACTTCCCGATCAGCTTAAAATCTTTTTCGTCTTTCAGCTTCACTTCTTTGGGAGCAGTAAGCTTCGACGCATCTTCCGCCAACGCTCCGTATGTCAGCGATTTGCCGGATGTTTTGTGAAGTACTTTACCATTTTCAGTCGTACATTCCGATACCGGCACCTTCCAGCGGCCAGCTGCAGCTTCCACCAACAAGTGTCGTGCCGTTGCTCCCGCCTTACGTAATCTATCCCATGAATGAGGGACAGCACCACTCCCACCCGTTACCTGTCTTTCAAAAGCACCTGAATCCAGATTTCCCTGCACAGTTTTCACCAACTTCCAGTCTGCATCCAGTTCTTCGGCCACCACCATAGGGAAAGCCGTTTTTATCCCCTGTCCTATTTCGGGATTTGGAGAGATAATGGTAATGATATTGTCTGTTCCAATTGATAAATAACTGTTAAAGTTCACCGAACCGGCAGCTACCTGTCCTGCATCCACTACTACCGGTAATGCAGAAGAATTCGCCCAGTTGAAGCCAAGAAACAGACCTCCGCCAGCTGCAGCAGCAAGCTTCATAAAGCTTCTGCGTGATGTATTTTCTGATATCTGCATGGCTATTTGGATTTAGAGGCGGCTACTTTTACTGCTTCCCGTATGCGGTGATAGGTTCCGCAACGGCAAAGGTTACCACTCATGGTGGCAACAATTTCTTCATCTGTAGGTTTTGGCTTTTCTTTGAGCAGAGCCGCAGCCGTCATAATCTGGCCTGCCTGACAATAGCCACATTGTGCCACATCCACTTCATCCCAGGCTTTTTGAACCGGATGATCTCCCTTTTCCGAAAGACCTTCTATGGTTGTAACTTTTCCGTTACCAACTGCTGAAACCGGCAACACGCAGGAACGCACTGCTTTCCCATCCAGATGTACCGTACATGCGCCGCATTGGGCAATACCGCAGCCATACTTTGTCCCTACCAATCCCAGATGATCGCGAAGCACCCACAAAAGCGGGGTATCCTCAGCGGCATCCGTGCTATAGGAACGGTTGTTAATTGTTAGTTTTAATAACGCCATGATGAAATATTTTTTCTGATTAGGTCTAGAAATTCCGAGGTAACTGACTTCAAAAAACCGTTAGAGCCGGACAAATTTTACGAGTCCGGAAAGTGAGAATCCGAAGTTACAAAATATCGCAGAAAAGGCTAGCGAAATCAGCATTTTTAAAGTTTGTATATAACTGACAATCAATTCATAACAACGATATAGCTACAAAAATATAACGAATATAAAACACTGGAGTTTATTGATATGA
>DASYHR010000298.1:0-2528 GCA_035998385.1 Dyadobacter sp.
TTTCAAAGGAGTGGTCATTGGGCTGTCGTTGCTGATCGGAACTGCCATGGTTTCACGTATTGCCAAGGCATTCCAGGATTACGTTGTGAATGTTGTCATCCAGAAATTCGGTGCAAGTCTTTACACCGATGGACTAAAACATGCCTTACGTCTCCCCTTTCAGGATTTTGAAGATCAGAGAAGTGGTGAAACTTTATCCGTTTTGCAGAAAGTGAGGGCAGATTGCGAAAAATTCATCACCAATTTCGTCAACGTCCTTTTTGCCACACTCGTTGGAATCGTGTTTGTCGTGATTGTAGCATTTAAGCTCAGTCCCATGTTACCCGTTATTTACCTGATCGGCTCGGTTGTTCTGGCGCTGCTGACCAGTGTTCTCAGCAAAAAAATAAAAAGCATACAGAAGGATATTGTCAAACAAACCACAGCTCTGGCGGGATCCACGACAGAATCACTTCGTAACATCGAACTCATCAAAAGTCTGGGACTGACCTCTCAGGAAATCGCACGACTCAACACCACTACATTCAAAATCCTAAGACTGGAATTAAATAAGGTCAAAAGCATAAGATCTATCAGTTTTATTCAGGGTACATTCGTCAATTTCCTCCAGCAATGCATCATGTTTGCGCTGCTCTTCTACGTTTTCCATGAGCAAATTACCGTGGGGCAGATGATGATGATGCAGTTTTATTCTTTCTTCATTTTTGGCCCGCTCCAGGAACTTGGCAATGTGATTCTATCCTACAGAGAAGCAGAGGCCTCGCTGGGTAATCTGCAGACGCTTTTGGCAAGACCAGTGGAGCGAAAGCCTGTAAACCCTCAGATCATTCATGAAATCAACGCATTGCGTTTTGATCACGTACACTTCCAGCATCAGTCTGCAACAAGGCCTGCATTGGAAGATATTTCGTTTGACGTAAAAAAGGGAGAAACCATTGCTTTTGTGGGACCTTCGGGTTCAGGCAAAACTACCCTTGTAAAATTGCTTGTTGGTTTATATCATCCTAATGAGGGAACGCTGTTCTATAACGGCACAGACGGAAACCTTATTGACTTCGACGAGATGCGACATAAAATCGGGTTTGTAACACAGGATACACAACTATTTTCGGGTACGATTAAAGAGAATCTCTTGTTTGTAAATCCTGAAGCTTCTGATGAACTCATTAACGACGTACTACATAAGGCGGCTTGCTATAACCTTTTGGCCAGAGCCGAAAATGGCATTGAAACGGTGATCGGTGAAGGCGGACTGAAACTTTCCGGCGGTGAAAGGCAACGTTTGTCCATTGCACGTGCGCTGCTCAGAAACCCAAATCTGATGATTTTTGATGAAGCCACTTCTGCACTGGACTCACTCACTGAGGAGGAAATCTCAAATACAATAAGAAATATTACTGATCAGCGTCAACACATCACAGTCATGATCGCTCACCGGCTGTCTACGATCATGCATGCAGACCGCATTCATGTACTGGAAAAAGGTAAAATTATCGAAACCGGCAGCCATAGTACGCTGATCGGCGAAAAAGGGCTGTACTATGCTATGTGGCGCCAGCAGATAGGCGAGCGTAAAGCTGAGGCAGTTGCAGTGTAATCCATACTATCAATCCCCGCCGGTTTTGTCTTGCGGGGATTGATATCTTAGTGTATAATTTTGAAGACAAGCTCTTTAAGCAGCTCTCCTTCGGGAATGGCAACTCCGTCCAGTCCTTTCATACGCGCGTCAGCTTCTCTCAGATAATGAATTACATTCACTGCCTTATTCATCGGGAAGTTTCTGGCTGCATGGTTGTAGTCTTTCACAAAAAAAGGATTTACGCCCAGCTCGGCAGCTAATCCCTTTTCTGACTTATCTTTACTCGCATGCGTTAACAGCACCTTTCCGAAGAAGTTATACAGAATAATCAGAATCGGTGCAAGCGGATTGTCCCTGGAATTGGCGGAAAAATAAGTGGCAATACGGTTGGCCTTCAGCGCATCGCGATTGGCAAGCGCTTTCTGAAATTCAAATACATTGTATTCCTTACTGATCCCGATAAATCGCTCCACGGCATCTGCATCAATACCCTGATCCGGATTGAGATTGACCATGATTTTCCTGATCTCATTTGTCAGGCGCTTCAAATCATTGCCTATATTATCAACAATCATCTGAATTGCTTTGGGACTGATCTTAACACCTTCCGCCTGACAAAAAGAGCTTACCCATTCGGGTAGTTTGTTATCGTACATCTTTTTGGATTGAACTACCAATCCATGTGTATTGAAAGCCTTTATGTAAGATTTGCGCTCGTCGGCATTATTATGAAAACACAGTACCAACACCGTACTTGTCAACGGGTTGTTGGCATAATCTTCCAATCGGGCCTGCTGCTCCTTTTGCTCTATACCGCCCAGTTTGTTTGCGTCCTTCACCAGCACCAGCTGCCTTTCTGCCATAAACGGGAATCGCCTGGCATAACTCAGCACGCCGGCTACGTCCGTGTCTTTCCCATACAATACAAATTGATTGAAGCCTTTTTCGG
>DASYHR010000313.1:0-7714 GCA_035998385.1 Dyadobacter sp.
TCGAAAACCTCGCGCCGTATCACGACTTAACAGAAAATCCTTTCGAGAAATGACAGAAAAGCAAAAACGTCAGCTCGTTTACAACAAGTACGGAGGGAAGTGCGCTTACTGCGGATGTGACCTAAACGGAAAATTTCACAAAGATCATTTCGAACCAATACGCAGAAACATCGGCAAGTCCGGCAGCATGAATCCTGAGCGCGAGGTAATCGAAAACTATATGCCAGCGTGTGCGTCCTGCAACATCAACAAGCACTCAATGAGCTTGGAAGAGTTCAGAAGGTTGATACAAGGCTTTATGAAGCACCTGAATGAAGTGAACACCCAATACAAAGTGGCGAAGCGCTACGGACTATTTACAGAGAATATTAAGCCAGTTGAATTTTACTTTGAGAAATATGAAAAAGATAACGATAACTGAATCTAGACTAGAGACAGTCAAAAAGGAGCGGAATATTACCAATGTGATTCACGATTTGCCGGTTTGGCTATTTCGTGACAAAGTAAGCAGCAATGAGAACGATTGTCCTGTATGTAAGTGTAAAATTAGAAAAGAGGTATCTCATGGCAACTACATTGAATCTTGCTCAGCTATTCAGCTAGATAATGTTAAAGTTGTACCTATCCATACCGACTGTTACCACCAACTATGAAAAAGCCAACATTTGAAGAAGTTGATAGTATCATATTTAAGTATGAGCAATTAGCGGGTAATGAGTTTAGTTCTACTGAGCTTGCGTATCAAATCCACGCACTCTACAACCCACCCCTAAAGCCCCTTTCGGAGCTGCATAAGGATAGAGAGGCGTGTGAGGCGATTGCGGAATACTTTGCCATGGAATATCATACTCATCAACTAGATGAAAATAACAGTGTATTAATTTCAGGAGAAAGTCGCGAAGATGGATGGGATTCAGTAATTACAATCTGGGATGATGGAGATATTTTCTTGGAATCATCTGGTGACATGGAAGCTATTCCGAATCCTTTTTATTTAGCAGACTTCATCAGAGGTATCGGCTACGACGTTCAACCGGAAACGAAAAAGACATGAAATATTCAGCAATACACAAACAGATGCTTATCTCGCCAGAGGATTTAGATCGCGCTGTTAACTCAATAAAATGGGCTATGGGTCAGTATCGGGAAGCCGCAGGAGTGCCAAAGGGTAAACGTGAAGATGAAGGTTTAAATCCTATTGATCATGCAGAAAGGGCAATGCTTAATGGGCTACGTGATATTGGAATAGACTTTGGCGCGGAGTGGGGACACCAGTTAGATTTAACATGTGAATAGGAAAACGATATGAAATTAATAGCAATAGGTGATATCCACGGCCGTGAAGTGTGGAATGAGATTGTAAAACACGAGCAAGACTTCGATCACATCGTTTTTATCGGCGATTACTTTGACTCAAAAGAAAACATTCCTGCAAGCCTGCAAATCGATAACTTCAAAGACATCTGTAATTTGAAAAGGAATAATCCGGACAAGGTGACTTTGCTCTTCGGTAACCATGACTGGCATTATCTGAGATCGTCGCAAGAAACGTACTCTGGATTTCAGCAGTGGCATAAAACAGACATATCCGAGGCGATACACCAGGCAATATCTGAAGACTTGCTGCAAATGGCCTATGTTCACGACAGTTATTTATTCACTCATGCCGGCGTTACGAAAACATGGCTATTGAATAACGATTACGAATCAGGCCCAATTGACGAGTTTATCAATTCACTGTTCAGATACCAGCCAAATCGGTTTCGTTTTACTGCAGGTGAAAACATGTCTGAAATTGGTGATGATATTACTCAAAGTCCAATCTGGGTGCGAGAACGAAGCTTATTGCAGGATGGTGTTGAAGGTTATATTCAGGTCGTAGGGCACACTCACAAGTATAATATTACATACCTTGATGAGAAGGTGATCATAATTGACGCTCTGTTTCCTTCGAAAGAGTATCTGGTGATTGAAGATGGAGTTCCAAGAGTGGAAAGGGCGCAACAATCTTCATCGCTTTCCCTGGAATGATATTATTTGCTAATTTAGCTTAACGACATACACTCGCATGGAAACCACCGCACCAAAATACGCAATCGTCATTCCCGTTCCGAAATCGGTTATCGATCAGCAACTGAGATATTATAGAGAATTCAAAACCTTTGATCAGGTTGATAGGGAGAAGACGAGCATTGAACTGTTGAGCTTTCAGGGTGAATCGGATCAGGACGCGCTAATGAAACTTATGAAGTCTGTCCGCTTCAAACCATTCGATCAGCAGGTTGATGGTTTGCAGTCTGAATGGAGCCACGAGCAGGCACAAAGAGATAATCCGATCGATATTTACCTGCACGTGCCGAATGGAAAAGACTTAAAGTCGTTTCGCGATTACCTGGCGAGGTATTTCGAAGAGCAAAACCGGAAAGTAAACCGCACACCTTTGGTTATGATCTTGCGACATTTGTCTCATTCGTTTGACCAGTTTGCAGAGGCTGTAACGACATTCGACAGAGATTCTGTTAGTTTCAAAGTCGATCAGATTGAGCTCAGGAAGTACGAAACTTCGGATCAATTTGAGGTGATTACGTCTCTGAAATTGAAAGAAAATAAGTAACTTAGCAGTATGACAACACAATGGAAATTGGCTGAGATTCCGCCAAGTGATGGACGCGAAGTCTTAGTTCTTTACTCCAATACGGAAAACGATGATCTTGAATATGGCATTGGATCTTGCAATGGCTCCTGGTCAGTTGATGCGGATGTTTTCGAGAAAGTTACACACTGGATGGAATTGCCGAGCAAGCCAAATCCACTAGAACAGATGGAAAGTAGTGTTGATGAAACTTTTTACGATGTATGGGTAATTCAAGTTCATCCATTTCCGTCTCACTGTTATTTAGAAGTGCCAAAACAAGAGGCTATGCATAGATACCACAATCAATACAAAGTTTCCCTTCAAGAAATCGAAGAGGTTATTGAACTTCATTCGATGACAGACGAATATTAAATAAAATAAATTATGACAACACACACAGAAACGCCACCAGTTCTTCCATCCGAAGAGCAGATTGAAGAAACACTTCAGGTTATCAATGACATTCTGGAACGCCCGGAAATTAACCTGTTAAAGAACGCTGCTGTGAAGGAAGGTTACGACCTTGCAGCTGAGATCCTGGCAGAAGATATCCGGGAATATGAGAAGGGTGATTTTGCGCGGGTGAAGAGCGTACAGGGTAGAGCCATTGCTTGTCTTGCCATTGACTACCTTATTGGAGAATGTGAACAAAAGGTGCTTGTTGGGGTGCCGGTAAAAAAGTAGTAGAATGGAACCTTCAGAGCGCAATGAAATTACTTTAATGCTACAGAATGCTGAGGCGTTTCTTTACGTGGGCACTTTAAGTTTTCTGCAATTCTCGGATCTAGTGAAAGCGGGTAAGTTTAGAGATTGTGATTCCTCTTTCATAAGTTGTGCAGCGACAAATGTGACATTTGCAATCGAGCTTTATTTGAAAGGACTGTGTCGTGTTGTAGGCGTAAGGATTGGTAGAGAGCACGATTTGCTGAAAATATTCGATAAACTACCATATGATATGCAGGAAGATATCAAGACTTTCTATTCAAAAACGGAACGCTCTTCGAAGTTTTATCCTGACGCATTTTTAATTTCAAATAAGAACGGCTTCGGTCTCACAAAAGTTGATTTTCAGAGCGAGAGTAACCCAGTTGAAGTGCTTAATGTCATAGAAAAGCATAAGACAGGATTTATAAATTGGAGGTACAGTCACGAAAACAATGATCAAGTTGAACTTTACATCGATTTGAATTCACTTAGACGTTTGGCAGAAGCCCTATCCGCAACAATAGATAAGAATTTACCTTTAAATGGGCTTTGCAGGATAGAAGATTAATTTTAAACACTTACCCTCTTTAAAAATTAGTGCATGTTTGAATTTTACTTTCAGTCTGGTGAATTTGTCGGGGATGTAGGTGGGTTTAGTTGGTGGAAAGACTTTGTAGTCCCATTCTCTGCTGCTGCTGTCCCGGTAGGTATATTTTTGTGGCAACAAGCGTACGAAAGGCTTAAAGAGAAAAATAGAAGGCTTGCTGTAGATCAAGACAATATTATTTACCTAAGGCTACTTATAACGGGTGCAATGAACTACATTTCAGCCATAGTAGAGAAGTTGGGGAAAGTTGAGGAAGACAAAGACTCTTTTGGATTTAAGTCGAATCCGTATTCGCCTTCATCTTCTAATGACCTGGTAAGAATAATTCAGACTCTTGATCAGGATAAGTACTTTCATTCGTATGTGTCAATCTTCCCAGAAAAGCACAGTGATATTCAAAGTATATTTTCAGAATTTGATATAGCAGATCAATTAAGGATGCAAATTGAAGGGAGTGCTGATAGATATTACAGCGACTTAGAGTTTACATGTCCCGCGATAGAAGACAGATATCTCATTATAAAAAATAATATCCGTTCGATCAAAGCGCGCCATCAAGCTCCCAAGGAAATTATTACCGCATTTGAAGATATGACACCCCTTGAAGCATTCAAGATTTCAGATATGTTAAACGAAGAAAACGCATCCTTGTTCCAGGAAGTCGCGACTGATTGTGAGATGTGGATGAATGAAGGACGTAATGCATTTAATGAGATTCATAGGATTTCCGGGCTTGCTGGTGGAGATTTGAGAAAGGTCATTGATTTTAAGGTCAAATTTATTTCAGATAGTAAGGATTCTCTGGAAAAATTAATCGCTGTTAGCGATAGGTTGAACGTGTTAAACACAAATATATTAAGCTATGTCCCAAAAGATTATGAAGGAGGAATTAACATCTTTGATGCACTCGGAATTCGCTATTTCCAAAGAAGGAGAAAAAAGCCTGAGGGGCCTGTCACTACTTCAAATGGAGCGTGATGGATGGGTAATTACTGATGAAGATATGGAATTCAAGGAACTTACCTGGGAGCAGTTAGAGCAATATCGTGAAGAGTTTGCTCACCTTTTCCCAAATAAGTAGTCTTCAAAGTATTTCCTGTCAATGACGTCGTCCAGATCAATCTCACCTTGCCAGTCAGATCCGAGTAGAAGATTTTTACCGTAATTCTCAGTTGCAATCTGCTTGATTGGAAACGGCACCACATCTTTGTACTTATTGTAAATCTTCATGAAGCGCACGAACTGACGGTCTGAGAGCTTCTTCTTTGCTGTGTCGAATAGGTTCTGCACTTCCCGCTTGTCAGTCATTCCAAATCCGTAGCGTGCCCACGAATACCCGCCGATGTCAATGTTAGCATGCACTTTAATCTTACGCACACCTGCATTCTGGTACTGACGGTAAAGCCTACGGAATACCTGCTTGGACATACCGGAACCTTGCAGTGATTTCGGGATCTCGAAGTAATCGTGGTTGACTGTTAAAGCGCCGCCCTGCATAGCGAAGCTGCGCGACAAGTATATTTCTCTGCTATTGAGCGCGCCAACATAAGTAAAGCTAACCCGGCCTTTGTCAATGAACAAATCCTTGCGGCTCCAATCGAATCCTTTCTCCTGGGCGATCTCATTAAGCTCCGAATCCAGAGTCACCAGGTCAAAGCCTTTGATCAGGGTGTTGTAATTAGATGCGTCACCGTGAGTCTGGAATCCTCTCTGAGTTTGCAGGAATGCCAACACATCATCGGTCATTTCAAAGCTCACATTTCGCTTGATGTCGGTTTTAGTCAGTCCGGATTTCCTGATGCCAAGGCTTAGCCCACCAGCGACCGTTCCACCTTTGAAGTTGTCTCTGACGAAGTACGGCTGATTGCGTGATGATAGCAGCCGCTGTTTGTTGTCTTTGATCCATGAAACGAATCCGGCCGGCATCTGCTTGATCTCGTTGATGGATTGGAAGTCTGCTGTGTCATCACCGTTCAGGATCTGGTCAGTTAGGTCGCTGATTTCTTTCTTTGTGGCAAGAATGGAAGTCTTCACACAGCGGCAATTTGGATGATTCCCGCGCCAGATGTAGGTCTTTGGATAATCACCAACCATTGAATCGCATAGCTTGCAAGGGTAGGGGTTGTTGGACCGTCTGATGCGGAAGCCGACAACGAAATCCAATTGCAACCAGCGTTCCTGGTCGGCTGCTCGGTAGCTCATATTTATCTCCGTCCTCGCTAATCTCTGCGCATTCTTATAACTACTCCGATAAACCCCTTGCCCCGGCGAATAAGCCAGCGCATTCTTGCTCAATTGCAGAATTCCACGTTTATCTCTCACGCGCCTAAACAACATTTCCGGTTCATCCAGATACAGTCTGATGTCCCGCGAAATCTGATCGGCTGATCTTCCTTCGAGTAGTCCGACATCAAGAGCCATTTCCAGTTCCTGCTTAAACTGGTCGGTTTGCTTCCAGATGCGTTCTGAAAGATTCATTCCGGCCGACTTGCGCGTTTGAAATTCCTTCAATGCTTCGATGTTGCGGTTAAAGTAACCACTGAACGCATCTTCTTTAAGTTTGGTAGTCGGAAGTACGGAGCGGACAAGCTCATCGTTCTTAGCACCGGAAAGCAGCCACTCGTGTTGACTGGCATCATTGAGCGTTTTTAGCATCTTGCCGGAAAGCGTGCCGAAGATTTCCTTTACCCGGGAATTCAATGCAGGGTAGCGTGAGAACTCAAACGGTTTCTTCTTGTCAAACTTTACTGATGTACCCATACGTGCCGCTTCTCTGATCGCAGCGTAGTAGAGCAAACGAATCTGCCGAACGTACTCCTCAATGTTGCTGAAATGCTCAGCCTCCCAATCTCTATTTGCCATTAGTGTGTGTTGTGATCTTTGGCCGTTTCAAACGGACAGTCGTTATCAGTTACTTAACTCCAAGTATCTCGTAAACAACCTCAGTGATGTATTGAATCTGATAAGCATAAGCCTCGGAAGAATATTCAACCGAGTGAGGCATGCCAATTCTATCAAAGATGAATTCAACGACGTGAAAGATCTCATGGCTCAGTAACCCGAAATGGATGGCGCTTTTCTTGAAATCCTTGAAGCGCACGATAGTAGCACCTGATTCCAGATTGATTGTTCTTGCTCTGCACACAGGGTCATAAAATGACGGATCGTGAAACTCGTCTACACCGAGCTTGCTTAGCTGGTGATTGAATTGTGTGTCATTCTGGTTAAATGAAAACAGAACATCAAAAGGGTAGGGCTTTAATTCTATGATGAAGGCTGTTGGTTTCATATCGTCGGTTCTCCAATACTCATTGTGTTTTTCTCAATTTCTTCTTTCTCAATCTGTGCGAGTTCTTCGTCAATGTTATCGACTTTATTAAGTTCAATCACAGCCTGACGGCGAGACATAATTTTTGCACCTACAGCAACAGCGAGTCTATCGGTTAGATCCGCCTCGTTATTGATAATGAACGGTTGAATCTCCGGCTCGATGCGAAGCTTTGATGCAACAGATTTCAATCCATTGTCTAGCGTACCGACAAACGCTTTGATCAGGTTCACACGTCGTTGCAGGTATTCATCAAAGATTTCACGCTTTTCAAGCACCTTTAAGTGGGCATCCAGGAAGAGCATTTTTAACGCTTCACCGCTTATCTCATTCAAGCCCTTCACCGCTTCAAAGCTGATGTCTGGCGTCTGAGTGAAGGAATAGATGAATCGGAGCAGGGTTTCAATTTCAAGCTTCACTGCTTCTGGTGCATGGTTCC
>DASYHR010000323.1:0-4695 GCA_035998385.1 Dyadobacter sp.
ACTTAGCTTATCGGTAATACCCAGGCTCAAACCAGTCGTACTGTAAGCCGAAAATGTTTCAAATGCCAAAGAGAGCAGGGTTTTATCAGGATCTGTTACAGTTAACATAAATATAGCCAACCCCAAAAATATCAGCGACAGAGAAATAATTCCCAGTGCCCTTGCAACAGATTCTGTTGAAATCTCTCTCCCGAAAACTTGAATCTTGTCCCTGCCAGTTACCAGACAAAAGATGTTTAAAGTTGCCAGAGCAAATGTGGTTACTTTAATTCCCCCTCCGGTAGAGCCGGGTGCGGCACCTATCCACATCAGAAGAAAGATGATCATCACAGTAGGGAATGTCAGATCACCCATATTTACAGTGTTAAAACCTGCTGACCGGGGAGCTGTACCTATGAAAAGTGCGGTGATCGTTTTACCAAACAGACTATTATGCTCGGCGAGTGTATGTGAGTACTCCAGCACAAATACTAGTGTAAAACCAACAATAATCAAAAAGAAACTGGTGTAAGCAATAATTCTTGAATTAAAACCGATCACGTGGGCCCTGTAGATGAACCTTCGGCTATATCTGATTTTGTGGTAAATATTTAATGTCCAGCGTTTTATGAATTCATAGGTGTTGAAAGTTATGCCAAAGCCCAGTCCCCCCAGGACGTACAAACTAATGATGCATACGTGAAGTAAGTAGTTACCTCTTACTGACTGGCTGTGGAGACCGTCAGGCAGCGTAGAGAAGCCGGCATTACAGAAAGAAGTTATTGCATGGAAAATGGCAAAATAGATTTTTTCAGTACTGTTTTCAAACTCCTTCTGATCAAGCGTCAGATAAATCAAACCAGCGCCCAAAGCCTCAAAAAAGAAGGTGACCAGAATGATTTTATATAAGGTGGATATCACTGAGCTCATCTTGTTCTCACCAATTAATTCGGTAAACATGAGTTGGTTTTTATAAGAAAAGCCACCGGAGAAAAAGTAGCCGAAAAAGCCAGTGAATGTCATAATCCCCAGCCCACCTATCTGAACCAGAATGAGAAGGATTGTCTGACCAAATCTTGTGAATTCCGACGCGATATCCACAACTGACAGACCTGTGATGCATACTGCACTGGTAGCCAGAAAAAGTGCATCCACAAAGCTAAGTTGATGGTAGGTTGTTTTAGGAAGTAATAAAAGCGCAGTGCCAATCAGGATCAGAGTGAGAAAACTGAGAACAAAAAGTAAGGCGGGGCTAAAGTAGAATTTATCGAAAAATAGTGTCTGCTTGGATATTTCAATCATTAACACCGAAAAGATACCTAAGTACATCCATTCCGGCTTAACGAGTTCGGTGCCATCGGTTGCCGAAAAATGATAGCTATCGGCAATGATCACAACCAGGAAAAAGCTGAGAAGAAATGCCTCTCCGGCTCTGGTAAAAACAGATGATTTGCTTTTGAATGCGGTGAAAGTTTTGGCTGCCAATGCCAATGCAAAAAATAGAAAACACCATTCAAGCATTTTGTTGGTAAGGCGTTCTACATCAGGATCTGTATTGTAGCCGAGATGGAATACAACAACTAAAGAACAAATAGTACTTAGTGAGATCAAAATGCGATCGACCCAGAGTCTAAGGCGCCTAATTATTTCATCCATTATAAGTTAGTTTGACATAAAATTTACCATGAATTTTCCGGCAACACGTGCAAATACCAGCATTAAAACAGCTTTTCCACCTTGTAAAGTATGTAAATTAGGGACATAGTGGTTAGCTTTGCTTCCATGGCAAAACTAATCAACCTTCATTCTTTTAAAAAATTCTTTCAGTCTTCATCTACAGGCGGGATCATTCTGATGATCTGTGTGGTGCTCTCTCTTCTGATTGCCAATTCCCCGGCAGGTAAAGCTTTTCAGGAAATCCTTGAAATTGAAATAGGGTCGGATTTTGCAGGGGTTCATCTGCGATATCCTGTAATCCTTTGGATTAACGACGGTCTGATGGCTATCTTCTTTTTGTTGGTTGGACTTGAAATAAAAAGGGAGATGATCGAAGGTGAACTTTCGTCTATTAAAAAGGCATCTCTGCCAATACTGGCTGCCATGGGCGGTGTCATCGCACCAGCATTAATCTACTTTTCTTTCAACGCAGGCACGGTTACGTCTGGCGGCTGGGGTATACCTATGGCTACAGATATTGCCTTTGCCATCGCGATCATATCCATGTTGGGCAAACGTGCACCGGCATCGTTGAAGATATTTTTGTCTGCACTTGCCATAGTTGATGATTTGATGGCCATTCTTGTAATCGCTATTTTCTACTCTACTGATATACACTTTGTCTATCTTCTGTACGCTTTTGGTATCTTCGGTCTGCTCCTGGTTTTGAATAAGCTCAAAGTTAAAAACCTGGCCGCTTATCTGATCCCGGGTGTTTTCATATGGTACTTCGTTCACCACTCGGGAGTGCATGCCACCATTGCCGGTGTTCTGACTGCTTTCGCAATACCTACTACACCAGACGCCACGGAATCCCCGCTTGAAAAGCTGGAACATATTTTGGTCAATCCGGTAAACTTTATCATCATGCCAATTTTTGCGCTCGCCAATACGAATATCCAGCTTGAATTTGGAATGCTTCAGGGCTTGACAACGGTCTTAGGCTTGGGGATAATCGCCGGTCTGGTCATTGGAAAACCTTTAGGGATTACATTTTTTTCCTGGGTTGCCGTCAAACTCGGGATCAGCAAGATGCCCAAGCATGCGACCTGGATGCATTTGATTGGTGTAGGCATGCTTGGTGGTATTGGCTTTACTATGTCAATCTTCATTGCTTTACTATCATTTTCAGGACAGGAACTTATCCTTTCGGAAGCCAAGTTTTCGATTCTTGTGGCCTCTATAATTTCTGGTCTTATCGGATACTTCTGGCTTAGGGACGTGGATAGAAGATTCAAAGTAACTCAGAAAATTAAGCCAGATTAGTGATGAGTCTAATCCATTGTGAGCGACTTTATCTGCAAATTAAAAGTTGGGATTGCGTTATTTAATGTATTACCATCTGAGATTTTTGCTAATTAAATTTAACTGGATGATTCCGTGGCTTAAACTGCAATGAATTATATGAATTATTAGTTTTTGCGCAATAGCTCATATGTGTTCGCGTTTACAAAAATTGCATGCGCATGGGTAAGCAGATTTTGATAGGGTAACGGATTGCCAAACTTATCCGATCGCCATCGTTTTTTGCGGCTTTTATACTGGCGATAGACACATTTTCTGGAAAAATCTTTCCATTAAAAGAATCGGCAGGAATGATTTGGTTTTGCAGCAAAGAGATTCGCTAAGCGGACAGGTTCTTTAAAACAAATTCAGTGTCTTTCATTCTTGGTTGTCTTTGTTCTAATTTTCATTAGAGTTTCCCCTTCCTGACGATTGTAAAGTAAATGCTTAGGTGTACCAATTACCTGGGATCCGTATATTCCACTATGTCCCGAAAAAGAGTAGGAAATTACGCAGGCAATTGCGACATAAACGCCGCATTCAGCTCCGAATAGCTCAATGGCCATTAATGTGCAAGCCAGTGGCGTGTTAGCCGCGCCAGCAAATACCGCTACGAATCCCATCCCGGCCAATAAACCTAGTGGCAAGGGAATAAAAAGTGAAAGTGCATTTCCTAAGGTTGCACCGATGAAAAATAATGGCGTTACTTCTCCTCCCTTGAAAGCTGCCCCAAGCGTCAAGGCAGTAAATAAGAGTTTCAGTGCGAAATCATATGGTGGAAGATGTGTTGAAAAAGCTTCAACGATGGTCGGCACTCCTAAACCAATATACTTGGTAGTCCCAATTGCAACTACGGCAGCAGCCACCAGCATACCTCCAATCATTGGACGAAATGGAGGGTAGGCGATATTCCTTTTGAAAAGACTGCCTATGACATGGGTTAAACTGCTGAATGTTACAGATGCTAAACCAAAGGCAATACCAGCCATTATTGTCCAGAGTACGTTCATGGCAGATAATTGTGGAACAAATGGAATATGATAATGGGTATGCCCGACATGCCAGGCCCGAGTTGTCAAATCGGCTAATACTGCCGATGCAAAAGCTGGAAAAAGCCCACCATAATTCAGCCTGCCAATGAAAAAGACCTCTAATCCGAAAATTGCCCCAGCTAATGGGGTTCCAAAAATTGACCCAAATCCGGCAGCAATTCCAGCTATTAAAATCAACTTACGATCTCTAGGCCGTAGGCGCAATATACGGGTAAACTGATCAGCGATGGCGCCCCCAATTTGTAACGCGGTTCCCTCCCGACCCGCTGACCCACCAAATAAGTGTGTGGTTATCGTGCCGATCAGAACGAAAGGAGCCATTTTTAATGGGATAATTTTTCCCGGGTGGTGAATATTTTCTAATAACAGATTATTGCCTGCTTCTACGTCTTTACCCCAATAGTGATACACACACCCGATCGCTAAACCGCCAAGTGGCAACAGCGCAATAACCCAAGGATGTATTTCACGCCAATCCGTTGCCCAATCCAGCAATACCAGAAATAATGCGGAAGCTGATCCGACCAAGAGGCCAATCAATGCTGAGAGAAGCAGCCATTTTATCAAAAAAAACAAGATTGGTTGCCGCCAGAAGAGCGTGGCAATGAAACGTGGCGTACGGAAACGAAATGATAACATAATAGCCTATTAGTACGATTACTGA
>DASYHR010000330.1:0-6133 GCA_035998385.1 Dyadobacter sp.
GCTCAGTTGCTCTGAAAACTAGTTGCTCCTACATCCCCATCCTCCCCGGCGTCACCCTTAAATAAACCTGCCCGGAAAGCGGTGCTGTTCCGTATACTGATTTCAATAACGGATCGGTGGCATAAACCCCGATCTGCGCGCCTGCCTGTAACAATGTATTACTGAAAGAAGCAATTTGCCGGTTTACTCCCAAAGAAAACAATGAGACCGGAAGCGGCTCGTCATGAGGATAATCATAAAAGAGAATACCCAATTCTTTAAAGCTTTTTTGAACAAATTCATAACGGCCATATACCGCCCATTTATTCAATTGTAAATTGGATTCGGCAAGCAGGGAATGTTCCTTGTGTCCTTCCGAACTATTATAACCCCAAACTACAGAAGATGCCACCCATCGGTTATGACCCGTCAGCTTGCCGGAATGCTGCACTGAAGCCGTAGTTCGGTTTACATTGTGATCGGGATCTTTGGTTTCCGGACTTTTGATGAAACCGCGGGAGGCCTGCAATGCCCAATTTTTGGATGGATTAAACATTAACCGATAGCTATATGAATCAAAGCGGGGTTTGTCAAAATTGAAACGGTTTTCATTAGGCTCTCGTCCTGTGAAACTGGAAGCTTCCAATTTGAATTTCCCATAACGCACACCGGCTGTAATAACTCCGAAAGTAATATGCGTCGCATCCTGCCAGTGATGGCCCAATACTGCATCCGGATTATTGAATGCAGACATTCGGTGCATAAAGGCAGTCGGTCCCAAAGCCGGTTCACCAGGATATCCCGCATAGATAGTCAGATCCAGTTTTTCATTAATACGTTGCGTATAGCCCACTGCCAGTTCGGAGATCAGATCGTGCGGATGCTGGCGGTCAATCAACGGACTACCCTGCCAGGTTTCACCAGATTGAAACAGCAGCGGATAACCCGCTCCTCCATCGGTAAGGCGATCCAGCGACACCATCGCTCTGAACGTCAGCAAACCATTTTTCCCTACCTGGCGTTGCGCCATGCCCATTACCCAGTTCGGAAAGCTGAATTTTGCATCCGCTCCTTTTCTTTCTCTGTTATTAAAATTCTGAGAAGTGTAACGCAGGAACAGACTTCCGTGTAACATGTAATTCCATTTGTCGCTATGCTTCATGTAGGCATACATGGGCGTCGCGTCAGGCTGCCAACCGGTACCGGATCCATTCCTGGTCATGGGTAAGCTCAGCGAAAAATTATGCGTCATACTATGCCCGCCCGTGTGATGCTCATGCTTATCAATTGTGGCACTATCGGGTTTGGTGTGACCGGAATGCATTTCATTCTTCGTGGAATCGGGTGTGCCGTGATGCTCATGCTGAGCCGAAACAGGCAAAGCAGTAGCAAGCATACCAGTTAAAACCAATATGTTCAGTTGCTTTTTCATATAATATTCTTTTAGTCCTTAATGTGGTGCAGCAGTTTTCCGGCAGCAACTTGGCAGTTTATCATGCGCTTTCATGTTGGCCGTCTGACCATCCGCATCGTAACCGGTATTGATAATCGTTTCTCTGATCGCCTCTGGACTCGTTTTATTCGGGTTGTATTTGACCGTCACGGTTTTGTCTTTCAAATCCAGATTCGATTCTTTCACACCTTTGGAAAGACCCAATGTACGCTCAATACGTGCCTTGCACATCTCACACACAGCCGTCGTTTTGATTTTAACCACCTTATCTCCGTCAGCCATCGCTACCTGAAAAACAATCAGTAAAGCGGTGGCGAATAATGCTATTGTCTTTTTCATCTTCATATCAGTTTTAGATTCAATTGATTAATGTGCATGTCCCGTCGAGTCGGCTTCAACCATGGCAACCTCCTGAAGCTCCATTTTACATACCGGACAAGAGCCTGCCACTTCATAGGTTTTATCCCCTTCGCATTTCATTGGACAAGCATAAGCCTTTGCATGCGCGGTTTCAGTGACTTTTTCGGTCGTTTCTGCTTTTTCGGTTTTCCCTGCGCAAGCAGTAAACAACAGAATCATTGAGGCATAAATCAATTTGTTCATATACATTCGGTTTAAAGGATAAATCATTTATAATGTTTTCTCACCCACCTGATCCAGGGTTTTACGGGCGATGGTATTACTCTTTTTAAAGGCTCCGGGAGTGATTCCGGTTACTTTTTTAAACTGATTGCTCAAGTGAGCCGCACTGCTGTATGAAAGTCGCCATGCCATTTCGCTCAGCGATAATTCATTGTAAGAAAGCCACTCTTTCACTTTCTCCACTTTTTGAGCGATGATGTATTGCTCAATCGGCTGACCGGTTTCAGTTGAGAAAAGATTGCTGATATAGGAATATTCGTAACCCGTTTTCATTGCCAGATAATCTGAGAAATTCATCTGTGTTGGTTTGTTGCCTTTCAGATATTGCACTTCTTCAATGATAAGGGTCCGGATGTGTTCTACCAGTGCGTCCTTTTTATCGTCCAGCAATGCAAATCCGTTTCTTTCCAGAGTATCACGAATCTCTTGCAACTGACCAGCATCCGGTTCAGTATCCGTCTCTACTTCTCCCAGCTCAATACGCGTCAAACCAATGCCCAGCTTTGCCATCTCTTCCTGCACCACCCTTTTGCAGCGATCGCAGACCATATTTTTTATATGAAGCCTCATGATAATGGTTAATTGTTAATGAACTACCGATCCCCTGTCCTAAGCCCATTGCTCTTTGCCCTAAGCCCGTCTCTCTTTTCCCTTTGCCCCGTACCCTTCGCCCCTTGCCCGAACTACCTCACAATCTTATAACGGAATCCGGCGTAAATCATTCGTCCGGTTACAGGTCCCCATGCCATTCCGCCATCGAATCCCTGATGAAAAGGCTGATCGGCATGCATAATCGGATTTTTCTGTCTGAAATCTCCCAGGTTTTCACCACCCAGATAAATATCCCATTTTACGAATGTACGTGTGATCTGTGCATTGAGATTGTAAAATGAGGGCGCCCAGGTGGATGTCATCGCAGGCAAAACTCCATTTTCGGCATGTTCACCCACATCACCCATGTAAGGAATACGCTTTTTACCATTCCACTGCACGGTTGCGTCAAATTTCCATTTATCATATGGCAAAGCATAACCTGCATTGAACAAAACTCTGTCGCGACTCACCATCATACGTGGAAGCAGAGTCTGTCCGTCGATAGCGTCCATGGTTTGTTTTACATCAAACAAGCGATAGGCAAGTTTCAGATCGAAACGCTTCAACGGCTCCAGATTCACTTCAGCCTGAAAACTGTTTGCAAAAGCTTTTCCATTCAGGTTGTAGAAAGACAGATACCTCGGATCTTCTAAATCTGCAACGAGCTGATTCTGAAAATCGGTGCGGTAATAATCAGCGATGAAATTACCTGTCATCCCACCTAATTTGAATTCCTGCGTCAGACTGGCTCCATAATTCCACGATACTTCCGGACGAATAGATTCTTTAAACACGACCGCTCTTGAACTTACCAAATTGCCATAATACTCCGCCAGCGGATTCGACACTCTGAAACCTTTTCCTGCCGAAGCGCGCAGTGTGGTTTGGTCTGTGAGACTGTATTTCAAATGTATTCTCGGCGTCCATTGTGTGCCGTACAGATTATGAAAATCGACACGACCGCCTGCTACAGCAACAAATTTGTCAAGGTGATTGAAGGTATATTCAAAGAAAGCGCCCGGCACCGATTCTTTTCTCAACAACGGAAGCGACTGGTAGCGTTCATTGTAATTATCATACATGTAACTCAACCCTGTTTTGTACGAATGATTGGTACTACCAATAATCGACTGGTAAATCAGATTACCGTAAATTGTTTCCTGTTTACCATTGTATTGATTTAGTCCGAAGTAGGATTTAGAATCATACAAAGAAGCATTCAGCACCAGACCAAGC
Organism: Dyadobacter sp.; assembly: GCA_035998385.1. Classification (GTDB taxonomy): domain Bacteria; phylum Bacteroidota; class Bacteroidia; order Cytophagales; family Spirosomataceae; genus Dyadobacter. The sequence continues at coordinate 3,905 of DASYHR010000330.1, forward strand.
CCTTTATAAGGTTTGTCCGGGAAAAGTCTGGCAATTTTGGAGAACACTTCATAGCGATTTACTGTAGCACCGAAACCGTAAGCCTGTGTAGTGCCTTTCATTTCACGTTGAAAGTTCTGCTGCCCGCCCAAACGGTCTTCATATAGTGCTTTCACACCAAACTGTGCCATTACCTTGTCACTTTGGTACTTCCATCTGTTCACAGCATTGACCTGTGTGTAAAGCGGCAGATCCAGAAAACCATCTTTGTTTCTATCGATACGATTTTGCAAAGTACTTCCATGCGTCAATAGCCCGGTACTCCATTTTTCATTGATCTGATGAGACAGATTAAGGTTCAGTTCACCTCTGCCAAAACTGTTGACATAGGTATTCAGATACAGGTTCTCCTGGGTATCGGGCTTTTGTAATTCAACGTTAATCTGACCCGTCATCGACTCATAACCATTCACCACCGATCCGGCGCCTTTACCAATATCGATGGATTGTATCCATGTACCGGGAATGAAGTTGAGCCCGAATGTGGATGCCAAGCCTCTGATTCCTGGAATGTTTTCAACGTTGGTTTGAATATAAGTCCCGCTCAATCCAAGCATCTGAATTTGTTTGGAACCTGTCACCGCATCGCTATATGAAACCGAAACGGAGGCGTTCGTTTCAAAACTTTCGGAAAGGTTGCAGCATGCTGCTTTTGCCAGGGCTCTTGTTGTGATGATTTCAGTCTGATGCGGAGAAAGCCTGTCGATGGCATTGGCATTACCTCTCACGACCACTTCTTTCAATGTCTGGTCATTACGAAGTACAATTTCAAGTTCGCTTTCCTGCGAAATTTTGATAGTATCATTGGTAAAACCCACAAAACTTACAACCAGTAAATTGGTTTGTCGTACCCGTGGAATACTGAACCTTCCGCTGGTATCTGTGGAGGTAGACTGGGTGGTACCTGCCCAATAGACATTGGCACCGGTAATCGGGATTAATGTTTTGGAAGTAGCATCCTGCTCATTAACAGAGCCGGAAATGCGCTGCGCACTGGCAGACAAATAACAAAAGGAGAGGAAAATTCCTGTGAGATATCGGATCATCCGGGATAAAATTCAAAGATATAAAAAGCGACTAATTACCGGATTAACCTATTCAGGATAAACCGATTAACAACTTAAAATCAATGAATCAAATCAGGAATGACTGGATAAAAGAAAGCATACTTCGCCCATGAAGCCGCGAAGAAAATGAAATCAGATCGGATGCAGACTGGATTGAAGGTGAAGTCCACTCTGCCTGCTGAAATACAAATGAAGTTGCTGACCAGGTAATGCCGGCAAACAGGTTTTTAATAAACTTAGCCTGAATCTGAGAAGTTTGGGAAGGAACGTCCAGCTTTTCAAATTTCTGGCTTTCCTTGCAGCAGTCGGTTTTCTTGAAGAATGTGCCTTTAGCTTCTTTCGGTGCTTTACTTTTTGCACAGCAGGAAGAAACTTTCTTGTTGCCTGTATTGGCTTTTTTTTCAGTTAATAGCTGCAATGATTTTCCGCGCATCATACACTCATGCTCAATGAACCCAAAACCGGTGCTACTTAAAAGCACCAGCAAGGCCATAAAGACGGTGAGTGATTGACGGATTTTCTTGTTCATTGTTAGCTTTGAGCTTTTAGCGGTTAGCTATTAGCTGCATGTCTTAATGTGAATTATTTCAAACTCAACTTTTACAAAAGTACTGGATGTCAATCGATTTCTTCGGCGTTGTAGCCAGCTTTTTTGACGATTTCAGTTACGTCTTCTCCTGAGAGATTCGTTTCAACGGTCAAAATGCGGTCGGCACTTTCGAGATCAACCTGCCATTTTTCGATTTCCTGATCACCATCCAAAAACGGTGTAACAGTGGCAATACAGCCCCCGCATTTTATATTGGTCTTAAATTGTAAGGTTTCCATTCTACTAAAACTGATATTGAATATTGATAAACAAAGGTCGGCCTGGATGGTTCAAAAATCATTACACAATTCGAAAAAGCCCTTACAAAGTTTTTGGTTTTACTTGAAATTTTGCCACGGATACACGAATGTTTTATAAAAGTTATAGGCTTGACTAAGTTCAGACAATTTCAGGGTTGTCGTGAAGCCTTACATTTAAAAGAATTTGGTGATTGATCTGTGCATCTGTGGCCATAACACTTTTCAAACGAATTCCACCATGCTGTAAATATCGGACATCAGTACTTCACATTCG
>DASYHR010000338.1:0-4438 GCA_035998385.1 Dyadobacter sp.
GGCTCCGGTTCAACGGGAGCAGGATCTACCGGCTCGGTTGGAGGTGGTGTGGTTGGATATACCGTCTGGTTATTTTCCTGTGTTTTATCGCGCTGGCGAAGTATCAAAAATGCGCCTACAACAATCAGTGCAATCGGCCAGAAATACGATTTAATTTTGTACCAGATGGGCAGATCGTCGATCAGCATCATCGCGCCGAACAAAATCAAAGCGCCGCCGAGTATCATGATCGTTTGATCCGAACGTTTTTTGTTTGACGCAGGATCAGCGGGTTTGAACGACATGGAGTCGAAGCTCAGAGTACTGTCGTACGGAGTTGACGGACCGGTTGGCAGAACAGCCCACAAAATGATATATAAAATTCCTGTCCATCCGAAGCTTGGAGGCAAAGGAAGAAATAGCATTACAACGAACAGGACGCGTATAATGACAACGTCTATCTGAAAATACTGGGCGATACCGGATGCTACTCCTCCAAATACTGCCTGGTCTGGGATGCGGTGCAATTTCTTTTCCATAGTTGGTTCAGTGTTTATTTGCAATCAAAGGTAGTTGGTAATGCAAGATACTGTAAACTGGAAAATTATTATCGGTAATGTGACGTGTTGAAAGGTTATTTTAAGTGGTAATTTGAAATTCGGAGAGGATAATCAGTCCGTTTTCAGTGATGAACGGACTGACCATTATTATTCTATGTAGTTTGTATGCGGATTGTGTTGAGGCTGAAATGATCTTATTGTTCTTCCAGTGCTTCCAGAATATCCATCATACTGCCAAAGTCTTTGTAGCCCGGGCGAATTTCTTCACTGCCTCTCAGAGCAATACCCAGCTTAGGGAAAAGCTCTGTAAGTGCGGTTACAGAAAATTCATTGTCCAACCCGAAGCCGGTTAGCAGAGGATATTCCTCGGAAAGATGACCCAATACCTGCATCCACTCCTCGGATAGCGGTGCTTCACTGTCGCTCTCTAAAAGAAAGTGAGATACGTCGGACTCATATCTGCTGAGGATAGATTCAATCTCAGACGCGTCATAAGTATCAACACTTACGCGAAGCAGTAGCGGCAGATTGAGCTCGCTATGCAGATAGGCTAAAATTCCGGGATCTTCCACCTGCACCGCATGCACCGGATACTGGCTAAGCGTTTCAATAATTTTCGCAGGATTGTCCAGGGCAGTTTCTGCTACCAGTGTTACACCGGCAAGCCAGGAACATATATCTTCAAACTTCTTAGGACTGATATAATTAGGCGAGTCTTCATCAATAGAAAAACCAAGCATTTCAACCCCCATTCCTGCACAATAGCGGGCATCCGAGAGGTTGGTTACATTGCTGATCTTAACGGTTCTGGTAAGCATATTCGGTTACTGTTTATCGCGCAAAGATAAGCCATTGCGTTAGAAAAGTATCGATATATGCATTTGTTCAAATGAAATTTAGCAACCAGCCCTGGTGCTGCCTGGTTTAAAAGATTTACCTTTGGGAAGCCAGTTTGAGTGCTTCTTCCATCAAAAAACCTCTCAAACTCAAATCGTAGTCAATATCGGGCCAGTGTATGCCTGAGGCTGATACCTGATACTGTAAGAGATGGTAGTCAATCGCAGCATGAAGCTCAGGGAAATCCGAAAGCTTGCGCTGAATAATACGACTATTATTTAAGACAAAAACGGCAACATCCAGATCTCGTAAAAAACCGAAGTGTTTGATTTTTAAATCGGTTTCATGGATGATTTTATCAAATTCATCATCATACACTACCAGGTCCTCATTCTTATCGTCGGATAACATGTCAATGAGCTCCTTACTTACCGAAGGTGTTATTCCAGGCTCGAATGATTGTTTCATAGTTTTCTATAATTAAGTCGATAATCTGGCGTAATTCATTTTTCTTAAATCCTCTGTTATAAGGTAACTGGATTTCCGGTATTAAAACTACTCTGGCCTCATTCTTTCCTCTTGAAATATGAATATGTCTTGGTTCGTGTTCATTCATGAAAAAATAGAACCGATAACCATATAGAAATAAAACAGTTGGCATATAAAATTAAGTATTAAAATTATATCCTGAAATAAAAAAGGAGCATAGATTGATAATCCATGCTCCTCCGTGTTTCCAAAATTGACTTACTTCGCCGAGAACTTATACACCGTTGTCGTGTGATACGTTTCGCCTGGCTTCAAAGAAGTACTTGGGAATTGTGGCTGGTTCGGAGAATCCGGATAGTGTTCTGTTTCAAGGCACAAACCAAATCTTTTTCTGAAAGTAGCGCCTTTACCTTTCAAACCTCCATCAAGGAAGTTGCCGGTATAAAACTGAACTGCCGGTTCAGTAGTAAATACCTCCATAAAACGTCCGCTTTCCGGATCTTTCACAGTTGCAAACGGGATCAAACCTTTTTCTGTGCGGTTGATTACCCAGCAGTGATCGTAACCTCCGCCGCTTTTGATTTGCTCATCTTCAGTTTTATCAATGCCTGCACCTACAATGGTCGGCTCTCTGAAATCGAATGGAGTACCTTCTACCGCTCTCAATTTTCCCGTCGGGATCAGCTCCCTGTTCACAGGCACAATGCTGTCCGAAAGAATCGTTACTTCGTGGCCCAGAATATCGCGTTTCAAGCCTGTCAGGTTGAAATAGGAATGGTTTGTGAGGTTGATAACCGTTTCTTTGTCTGTTGTAGCAGTGTAGTCAATGCTGATGGAGTTCTCGTTGGTAAGTGTGTAAACCACCGTTACGTTGAGATTTCCCGGATAGCCTTCTTCCATGTCTTTGCTGGTATATTCCAGTTTTAAGCCCACAGTTGAATCTTCTTTTACCTCCGTTGCTTTCCACAATACTTTATCAAAACCTTTGATACCACCGTGCAGCGAGTTCGGCCCGTTGTTGATCGCAAGTTTGTATTCAGTGCCGTTCAATGTGAATTTCCCTTTGGCGATACGGTTACCGAAACGGCCAACCAAAGCACCGAAAAACGGGTGCTCGCCCAGATAGGGAGCAAGCGAATCGAAGCCAAGCACAACATCCGCCCATTCACCTTTTTTATCCGGCGCAGTGAGTTTTGTAATGATACCACCATAGTTGGTGATATTGACCGTCATGCCGTTTTTGTTTGTCAGCGTATATAAATCTGCTGTTTGTCCGTCTGGAAGTTCTCCGAAAGTCTCTTTTGAAATGGTACTGATCATCTCTTGTTTTTCATTTGTTTTTGAGCAACCAGCCAGAGCAAGTCCAACCAGAGCCGTGAATAAATAAGTAATTCTTTTCATGCGGCGGATTCAGGTTTAAGATTGATATTAGGTGAATTGAGCCTGCTATTCTTAAACAGCCTCAGATTTTAAAAGCTAAGTTCTTCGGTGCCATCTGTGATTTTTACACGATAGCAAGGCAGGTCAATACCGAACTTCGACTTGTATCCCTGCTTCATTTTATCTTCAAAAGCATCAACACTGTCTTTTTTAATCAGATTGATGGTGCAACCGCCAAATCCTCCTCCCATCATTCGAGCTCCAAGCACATCATCATTGTCATATGTCTGGTCTACGAGATAGTCGAGTTCAGGGCAACTTACTTCATAATCATGCTGAAGACCGTGATGCGTTTCATACATTTTTTTTCCAAAACTCTCCAGATCTCCGGCTACGAGCATATTGCAGGCATCTGTCACGCGCTTAATTTCATTTGTGATATATCTACATCTGCGATAGACCACATCGCCCATTTCGTCCTTGTGCGCTTCTACTGTTTCAGGATCTACGTCCCGGAGGCTCGTTACAGATGAAACGTACTGCTGTAGAATCGCGATGCCCTTTTCACATTCCAGACGCCTCGTATTGTACTCGGAACTGGCCAAAGAGTGCTTTACGCTTGTATCACATAAAACCAGTAAATATTCGTCCATCGGGAACGGAAAATATTCAAATTCAAGACTGCGGCAATCCATTTTCATGACGGATTCGTTCTTGCCGAAAGTGGAAGCAAACTGATCCATAATACCACTCTGCAGTCCGATGAATTCATTCTCAACTTTCTGGCCCATTTTCACAATATCCCATTTGGTCAGACCCAGGGAAAACATCTCATTCAGTGCAAAAAATAGACAACATTCTAACGCCGCGGAAGACGACATACCTGCACCGGCAGGAACATCACCACCAAAAGTAGCCTGAAACCCTCCGATTGATTTACCAATTTTCTGAAGCTGGTCAATAACGCCAAGCTGGTATAAAGGCCATGATTTTTTCGGTTTGGATAGATTGTCAAGCGTGAATGTGTACGTATCGTTAAAGTCTGCCGCATGCAGCAAAACCTGATTGTCTGTACGCGGAGATATCACAAAATATACCGCTTTGTTCACACTCGCAGGCAACACAAAGCCATTGTTGTAGTCGGTATGTTCTCCGATCAGGTTGATTCTGCCTGGAGAACGAAAAATGCGTGG
>DASYHR010000342.1:0-3331 GCA_035998385.1 Dyadobacter sp.
TTTCAAAATCACCATAATGTTGCTGGCGGTACGGGACTCTCTGATACCAACATAAACCAGTGCGGTTACCAGAAGAGTAATCAACCCTGCCGGAAGATTCATCAATATAGAAATGTCGCCAATTTTAGGAGCAGTTGCATAAGCGTTCGCTGCCATTTGCTCGTATGCACTAAGGGAAGCAATTCCGGAACTCTGCATTTTTTCAAACGCCTCTCCCGCCGCGGCCGGATTAACTGTCAGCCAACCCGGAAGTGTAATCCCAAAGCCTTTGAGCATACTCACAAAGTACTCCGACCACGAGATGGCCACCACCATGTTGGAAACGGCATATTCCAAAATAAGCGCCCACCCGATAATCCATGCGAACAACTCACCGAAAGCAACGTAAGCGTATGTATAAGCACTACCCGACACTGGCACTGTACTTGCAAACTGTGCATAGGAAAGCGCCGTGAATACACAGGCAATGGCAGTAAAAATAAATAAAAGAGAAACTGCCGGGCCACCATTGTAGCTCGCCAGACCAATGGTACTGAAAATACCGGCTCCAACAATCGCAGCTATACCCAACGAAACCAGATCTCTCACACCGAGTATACGGGCCAGTCCGCCGTTCTCGCCATCATGCGCGTCCTTTAAAATCTGATCAACTGTTTTTTTACGAAATAGAGAAGTGTTTTTTTCCATTCAGGATTATAAAGTTAGGTAAACTCCGCTGATGAATGCGGCTGCGAAAATAAGCATATTCTTCAATGATCAGGGTATTACAGATCAAGTTGTTTGAATATCAATATATTGTCAATATAAAATTTCAAATTAAAACAACAACATAATATTTTATTTTGATAATTGACAGTTTAACAATCTTACTGATTTCCTACCGATCTCACTTCCTTAATCTGCCGTAAAAGTTTATATTTACGAAATCCTTATCCCCCAACTTTAACAGCCGTTCATGAAAAGTACGCTCTCTATCCTTTTTCTATTTTTCGCCAGTTTTAGCTTTGGACAAACCATCAAAAAATACACCACTGCTCAGGCACATTCCCATAATGACTACGAACAATTAACTCCGTTCAAGGCAGCATATAAACAGCAGTTCGGATCTATAGAGGCTGATCTTTTCCTCGTCAATGATTCTCTCTACGCTGCTCACAACCGGGCAGATATCAAACCTGAAAGAACTTTCTCTAAACTATATCTTCATCCGATTCTCCAGGAAATTAAAAATAACAACGGTCAGATTTACGCACAGCAAGATCTGACATTACAACTTTTAATCGATCTGAAAACGCCTGCGGAGGAAACGCTCGCGGCACTTGTCAAGATTCTCAAACCTTATGAATCTATCCTGGCGCCGAAAGGATCGGTCAAAATTGTAGTAAGTGGCAACACGCCCGCTCCTGAGGCTTTCGTAAAATATCCTCCTTTTATTTTCTTCGATGGCAGACCGGAAATTCAATATACATCACAGCAACTGACGCGTATTGGTTTGATCAGTCAGGCTTTTCAAAAATTCTCTAAATGGAATGGAGAAGGAGAGTTGCCTGAAAAAGACAAAAAAGCATTATCAAAAGTGATTGCACAGGTACACCAGCAAAATAAGAAAATTCGCTTCTGGGCAACACCTGACAACATTCATACCTGGAAAACCATGATGAATCTGAATGTCGATTATCTCAATACGGATAAGGTCGTTCAGATGGGTGACTACCTGCGAACTGCTCCCCGATAGGACTTCTGTGCCTGTTTCCAGTATTAGACTTGTCATGTAAACTCATTTCTTTCCAGCTAATATGTCTTCAGCATCCAACACCTCACTCAAGAAAGTTCTTAAACCGATTCACGTGTGGGCCATTGCTGTCGGGCTCGTTATTTCCGGGGAGTATTTCGGATGGAATTACGGATGGGGCGTTTCCGGCACCATTGGTTTCCTGATTGCGACGCTGCTGGTGACTGTATTGTATGTTACATTCATTTTTAGTTTCACAGAGCTCACCACTTCTATTCCACAAGCCGGCGGGCCATTTGCCTACTCATTCCGTGCCTTTGGCTGGTGGGGCGGGTTTATTGCCGGCTATGCCACACTCGTCGAATTCCTGATCACACCGCCCGCAATTGCCTTCGCATTGGGCAGTTATACCCATTTTCTTTATCCGTCTTTATCGGTTTTACAAGTGGCATTTTCGTGTTATGTCATTTTCATCGGGATCAATCTGCTGGGAATCAAAGAATCTGCTACATTTTCGTTATTTGTGACCATACTCGCCGTAGCTGAGCTGCTGGTATATATTGGTATCGTTGCGCCTCACTTTTCACTGGACACCTACGTAACCGACCCAATGCCCTTTGGCTGGCAGGGCGTATTTGCAGCATTACCATTTGCAATCTGGTTTTACCTTGCTATAGAGGGCGTTGCTATGGTAGCTGAAGAGGTGGAGAATCCTAAAAAAACGATCTCCAAAGGCTACATTTATGGCATTCTTACGTTAGTAATTCTTGCGTTAGCTGTTATGGTCTTTACGGGTGGTGTGGTACATTGGTCTAAGCTCAGTGATATTGACTATCCCCTCCCGGCGGTACTAGGTCACATAATGGGGCGGGACTCCGGGCTCACACATATCTTCGCAAGCCTGGGTTTGTTCGGACTTATTGCATCTTTTCACGGCACGATTATAGGTTATTCCCGTCAGATTTTCGCCCTGGCAAGAAGCGGCTACCTGCCTGCTTTTCTGGGCAATGTAAATTCACGTTACCAAACCCCGCACTGGGCCTTGCTTGCCGGAGGTGTTATTGGCTGTATTGCTTTGAGTATAGGAAACACGGATCAGGTAATTATTATCGCAGCTCTTGGCGCTGTGGTTATGTATATGATCAGCATGGTCGCACTTTTGGTCCTGAGACGTAAGGAACCCAATCTGGAGCGCCCCTTCACCGTACCTTTTTATCCGTTCTTTCCGGTACTGGCATTGGTTCTTTCTTCCATTTGCCTCATCGCAATTGTATATTATCACTTCTACCTCTGCATCTGGTTTTTTGTCGGCTTCGCCGTACTTACCGTTGGATTCGTAGCTCTGGGTAAACATAAATCGGGATTACAAAACGAGGAAAACCAGGCGTTGTGATTCAATGTTGAGCAAATGAATCCTTTGGTAAACCGGAAGAAATATTTGCCAATCCGTATCGAAGTATTTTTCCCAATCATTTCACAGCCTTTTGGGCTTTGAATGGACTATTCATCAACTTTCTGATAAAAACTTACACTTTTTACTTCGAAGTACGGGCAGATTCTTAAATAATTACAAAAAGTTAGGATAAAAAAATCTTACTT
>DASYHR010000348.1:0-1620 GCA_035998385.1 Dyadobacter sp.
ACATCCAATCCGAATGAAAAAGCCCGGTTTGATCCAAAGGCGGCGCTGATCGAATGTGAGCGTTTTTATGATTATTATGTCAATGACCTCAAAATTGTTCAGAAAGGGAAATCGCTGACAGATCAGTACAAAATGATTCTGTACGTGTTCGGAGGCGATGAACAAACTGCGTTCGGGGGCGGTGTTGAAAACAAAATCGGAATTTTGTGGACGCCGGCTGTTCGTATGTCAAAGTCACCATACGGTGCTCTGGCGCATGAGTTGGGTCATGCTTTCCAATATATGGCGAGTTCAGATAACAAACGCGGTCCAAAAGGATCCATTATGGAAATGTCTGCGCAGTACATGCTCTGGCAGGTTTACCCTGAATGGATGACATTCGAAAATTATCACCTCGTCAACTTTATGAAGAAAACACATTATGCTTTTCTTCATCCTACGAATATGTATCATTCTCCCTATGTACTTGAATACTGGTCGGAAAAACATGGGAAAGAATTTTTCGGAAAGTTATGCAGAGAAACAGCAGAAGGGGAGGACCCCGTGGAAACATACAAGCGGATTACAAATACAGATCAGGAGAAGTTTAATGATGAAATTTTTGATGCCGCCCGTAAGTTTATCACCTGGGATTTGAAAAGGATTGAGAAGGTGGCGTCCCCGTATGCAAACCAGCATACAACTAAATTCAACGATGCAGGCGAGGGATGGTTAAAAGTTGATTCTACAAACTGCCCTCAGAACTATGGTTACAACGGTATTCAACTACAGGTACCCGATGCTGGTACGAAGGTAAATCTGACTTTTAAAGGAATGGCAGGTTCGCCGGGATATACAAAGGTGAAAACAGATAAGGCTGGATGGCGTTACGGGTTTTTGGCACAAAAGAAAAATGGAAACAGGGTATACAGTGATGTATTTAGAAATTCGGAAGGCGAAGCGGATTTCACAGTTCCAAGGGATACAGAACATCTATGGCTGGTTGTAAGTGGTGCGCCTACGGAACACTGGGCGATTCCTTTTGGAAGACAAAAATCGACATCTCCAGAAGAGCAATGGCCCTATCAGTTTAAGTTAGCAGGAACGGCGGTTATGCGTTGATGGTGCTTGAATTTACCGTTCAACCCCTGCCGGGGTTGCGTAAATATGAAATGTGTCGCTTGTAACCCCGGGTTTCGCCCGGGGCTTTTCACATTCAATCCCTGTGGGATTGTTCGGTATCGTTTTGAATTTATATCCAATGTCTGGAATTTCAGATTTGATGCGGAAGTCCGGTGGGCTTGAACATGAGTAGCCTCGTGTAAAAATCAAGAAGATTCATATTCAATCTCTGTGGAAGTGGGAGGTCTTGTAATGAAGTCCGGAGGACTTCAACATGAATAGCCCCGGGTCAAACCCGGGCGGCAAAAATTCAATACCTGTTAACCAACCCTGTAGGGGTTGAACATTATGCTCAACAACTGCATATCTACAACGCTAACAACCCCGCACTCCATTGCAACGCATAAATTGTTTTGAAATATTTGGTCCTCAATTCAAGCAGTTTTTGTTGCGCTTCGAGCGCTTTATTCTCTCTTGTATTAATCAGAAAAAGTGAACTTTCCCCGCTTTCCAACTTTG
>DASYHR010000356.1:0-2475 GCA_035998385.1 Dyadobacter sp.
CCTTAGAAAGAGACACTTTGGTCATAAAGGAATATGTGAGCCAGATCAAGTCCATCAGCCACATTGAGTTGCGTGCACTGGAAAGAGGTTACCTTCAGAAGATTTATGTAGATGAAGGTCAGACTGTAAAAAAAGGCCAGCTGATGTTTCAGATTATGCCATTGATTTACCAGGCAGAAACCCAGAAAGCACAAGCCGAAGCCAACTTCGCTGAAATTGAGTTCAAAAATACAAAGTCACTTGCCGACAGCAACGTGGTATCTAAAAATGAACTGGCTCTCGCTAAAGCAAAATACGATAAAGCAAAAGCCGAATTAAGATTAGCGCAAACGCATCTTGGCTTTACTGAAATCCGCGCACCGTTCGACGGGATTATGGACCATTTCCAGGTTCGTTTGGGAAGTTTGGTGGATGAAGGTGATTTGCTTACAACGCTTTCGGATAACAGTCAGATGTGGGTTTATTTCAACGTGCCTGAAGCTGAATACCTCAACTACAGAATGAATGAGAAAAAAGATGAGGCGTTGAAAGTACAGCTTGAAATGGCTAACCAGCAAATGTTTGACCATCCCGGTGTAGTAAAAACAATCGAAGCCGACTTCAACAATGAAACCGGTAACATCGCTTTCCGTGCAACGTTTCCCAATCCAAAAAGACTGCTGAGACATGGCGAAACAGGCAACGTACGGATTAAGGAAGAACTAAAAAATGCGCTGATGATTCCTCAGAAGGCAACGTTTGAGGTTCTTGATAAAAAATATGTCTACATCATCGACAAAGATAATGTGATCCGTTCCAGAGAAATCACTGTTGGAGCTGAGCTTCCACACATTTTTGTGGTGTCAGGCGGGTTGAAAAAAGACGATAAAATTCTGCTGGAAGGCTTGCGTCAGGTACATGAAAATGACAAGATTCAGTACAAGTTTATGCAACCTGACTCGGTGATATCTCATTTAAATCTGTACGCTGAATAAGGCGGTCATCCCAAACTAAACGATATGTTTAATAAATTCATAAAACGGCCCGTATTTGCCATCGTAATTTCGATTATGATCGTCTTCGTGGGAGTACTGGCCATCAAGAAACTACCAATTTCCCAATTTCCCGACATTGCCCCTACGACAGTCAATATCTTCATTGCCTACCCTGGAGCAAGTGCCGATGTATTGGTAAAATCTACATTGATCACCCTGGAGCAGGCTATTAACGGGGTGCAGGACATGCGTTACATCGCAACCGATGCAACCAGTGCTGGTGAGGCAACACTACGTATCATTTTTGAACCGGGAACAGATCCTAATGACGCGGTAATTCGTGTAAAAACAAGGGTCGATCAGGTGATGCCTTTGCTTCCCGAACTGGTTCAGCGTGAAGGGGTTGTTATCACTCCGATCCAGCCAAGTATGTTGATGTACGTTAACCTTTATTCGAAAGAAAAAAGTATTGACGAGAAGTTCCTTTTCAACTACGCCACTGTAAGTATGATCCCGGAGATCCAACGGACCAAAGGGGTTGCAAGAGCACAGATCCTGGGTAGCCGTCGTTATGCAATGCGTGTGTGGCTCAATCCGGATCGTATGCGTGCTTACAGTATTTCGACAGAAGAAGTGATGAAGGCGCTCGGCGAGCAAAGTATCATCGGACGTCCCGGTAGACTTGGACAAAGTTCCGGTATCGCCGCTCAGTCTTTGGAATACGTACTGACTTACAAAGGGCGCTACAGCGAACCGAAAGAGTATGAAGACATTATCATTCGTGCCAATAAGGAAGGTGAAAGTATTCATTTGAAAGACATTGCAACTGTTGAGCTGGGTAGTGAATTCTTCGATATTTACTCTAACCTGGACGGTCACCCGTCAGCGGCGATCGTACTTCGCCAGAACTTTGGTAGTAATGCCAGTGATGTAATTGAAGAGGTAAAAGCGAAGCTGGAAGTAATGAAGGGTTCTTTCCCGCAAGGAATGGACTACAAAATCAGTTATGACGTATCGCAATTCCTCGATGCATCTATCGAACAGGTAATTCACACCCTTCGCGATGCCTTCATTCTCGTTGCAATTGTAGTATTTATTTTCCTTGGCGACTGGCGTTCTACGTTGATCCCGATTCTGGCGGTGCCGGTATCTTTGATCGGTGCGTTCTTCGTGATACAGGCATTCGGACTGTCCATCAACCTGATCACCCTGTTTGCACTTGTACTGGCTATTGGTATTGTGGTCGATGATGCGATTGTCGTCGTCGAGGCCGTCCATGCCAAGATGGAAGAAGAGCCTCACCTTACGCCATTCAGTGCAGTAAGAAAAGTACTTGGAGAGATCAGTGGTGCCATTATCGCGATTACAATGGTCATGGTTTCGGTATTCCTTCCTATCTCATTTATGTCCGGACCGGTTGGTACATTTTACCGTCAGTTCTCTATCACCATGGCGAGTTCAATCGTAATTTCGGCATTGATCGCACTTACGCTGACACCGG
>DASYHR010000363.1:0-1558 GCA_035998385.1 Dyadobacter sp.
TGTACTCTAAAAGGACCCCTGTTCTATCAGCCTACATTAGCTTTTAGTTAGTTAGTTGTCAGCAACGGATCAACTACAGCATTAAATTGGGTAGGTGTGTGTGTTGGCAGCGTATCCAAAGTGTTGTAAACTGCGCCTGGAATTCATCATAGATCGTTGGATCACTGACTCGGCAGATCAAGCGACGTTTTCACTGCTACAATTGCATGCGGGCAATTCCACTTTACTGCCTGTGGCGCTCACTGTGGCCAGACTTTTTTAACCGATTGGAATGTGAAACCGCGCAGGTTGACGTTGATGATGTTATTGCGATTACAGGTCAGGTATTCACTTAGGGTGGATGTTATTTATAGCTGTTCGCAGAATTGATCTGCTTTCAGGGACTACATATGAGCTGATCAAGCTAATGCTAGAATGGAAGTAAATGTGCCTGGACATCCTTGGTTTGCCGAAGGGAATTGACACTTTTGCTAAAACGAGCCGAATATGGTATATGCTTAGCCGGGTGTTTTCTGAGAATGAAAGTGAGATTTTGAAGGAAAGTACTCTGGCTGGAATGGAAGCTGTCCAAGCGAGTAGCAGCGGTAAGAGGCAGCAAAAAAGTCTAACGAGCTAACTGGCGTTGCGAGGACACTATATACAAACAAAAAATATACAACAAAGCAAATTGGTAAACAGTTAACGATTAGGATAAAAGCTACCCTTTATAACTATCTCAGGCATGAAGGTTTAAGTAGTAGCTTTGAGCAAACACTTATGGTGTGAGAGTCGCAGTCAAAATGCGCTGGATTACTTCTGCTCATATTTGTCGGCACCGATTTTTGAAAAATTGAATCTGTCAACTTTGAGTCAGCTTGCTGACATGCATATCAAATATCGGCTATGCTTGCAAAGTAGTGGATGGAGTCGGGGAAGTGAAAATCGTCTTGCTGATTAACAGGCGCTGGCCGGAAAGTTTGCTTGGAACTTATTAAGCGTCAATCATAGTCTGGGCGAAATCGCTGGTAAATAAGTTCAGTATTTAAATAACAAATTTCTTGGAGCATCGACGTTTGCAATAAAACACACTGTACATGAAAAACGTCTGAGTGAATTGATCCCGAAAGTGGAGAATCCCTATATGTTGGCTCTGACAACAAGCTAGCAGGCGCGGGCTGAGTTAGGTGATGAATTTAATCTGTTTGTGTCATGGTCCAATCCCAAAAAATACCTTCGGCAATAATTAAATTTATCTGGGAAGAAAAATGAAATTTTTTAAACCTGCAATTCTGTCATTAGAACACGTTCGGTATTCCGGCGATGGGGAAGAGATGTACCTTGTCTAAGGATTGATCAGATAGGTTCCTCAGGAAGGAAATCCTTCGGCGAGCAGTTCAAGACTTTGCTGAGCGCATTGATATGATTGACATTGTATTTAGCCCGTTTTGAGGGAGACTCTACATGCGAAACGAAACTATCGTTCATATCAAGTTTTTGAGACAAAGCCAGCTGGGACAACCCGAGCTCGATACGCCTCTTTTTTACTTTTTCAATAATATATGCCTCGATTTCCGAAATC
>DASYHR010000459.1:0-1629 GCA_035998385.1 Dyadobacter sp.
ATGGGATTGACGGAAATGGAGTAAAGTCCCTGGGTCCGCCTCTGAACCAGTCAGAATGGGTTACAGGAAGCCGGGAGAAACTCATTTCAATTGTTTTGTTCGGATTAACAGGTCCTGTCAAAGTGAATGGACACGTGTATCAGGCTCCTGAGATAAGCGGCGATATGCCGGGTATCGGCTATGATCCTGATATGCAAAGTGAGGACATCGCACAACTGCTGAGCTACATTCGTAAGTCGTGGAGAAACAATTCGGATCAGATATCGACTGATGAGGTAGTCAAAGTGAGAAAGAAACTGACCGGTCGTCAGAAGGCCTTCACAGAATCGGAATTGAACAATATTTAAGGAGTTTAATTTCGTTAAAAATATTCAATCGCAGTGAACTACACTTCACTGCGATTTATTTTTAAAAATACTTGTCTCAGATTTGAGACATACCTACATTTGTTTTATGATACAAGACACCAGACATGCGCTCGTGGAGGCAGCCATTTTTGTTTTCAATGAAGATTTCTCGGCGCCGCTTGAAAAAGTGGCAGAGCGAGCCGGCACAACCAGACGAACTTTGCACCGGTATTTCCGGGATCGGAAAGAGTTGATGATCGAATGTGAAGCAGAAATGCAAAAGGCCTGTCGGATCGCGAATGAGTCTGCCTATAAGTTGAGTGAAGAGCCCCTCGTCAGGCTGGAGAACATGTTTAATGCCGGACTGGACTGCGGGGTAAAAAGTGCCTTTCTTCGAAAGCTTCATCACCACTATGGACATGAACATAAAACCCATACAAAAACTTGTAAAGAGTACGATCAGACTACGTCACTCTGGCGCTTACACATGCTTTCTTTGCGGGAAAGCGGTTTGATCAATAAGGACTTAAGTATGTGTTGGATCGATTCCCTGTTTTACAGTATTGTGGAAGCGACCACGACCATGAATGGCAGTGATGATAAACAAAAGCTTCACCGCCTGGCATGGTATTCATTCAGCCGCGGGATCGGATTGTAAAATTTTTTGAATATACATGTCTCACTTTTGAGACAATAAATAAAACAAAGATGACAGAAAATAAAAAATGGGATGTGATTATTGTGGGCGGGAGTTATGCAGGATTAGCCGCAGAAATGTCATTAGGTCGCGCCATCAGAAATGTATTAATTATTGATTCAGGTAAGCCCTGCAATGCACAAACACCGCATTCACATAACTTCCTGAGTAGAGACGGTATTACACCGGCCGAACTCGCTACCATTGCCCGGGAGCAGGTACTCGCTTACCCTTCTGTTCAGATTTTAAACGGCACAGCAACGTCTGTTTCTGGCACCAACGGTAATTTCGTGGTTGGGACAGAGGCGGGACAAGAATTTCATACACGAAAAGTGTTGTTTGCTACGGGTGTGAGGGATTTGATCCCGGAAATTCCTGGTGTGCGCGAATGCTGGGGTATCAGTGTTATTCATTGCCCCTACTGCCATGGCTACGAAGTTAGAAATGAGAAGACAGGAATATGGATCAACGGATCTGCCACGCTCGAATTCGCTTCACTGATCAGAAACTGGACACCTGAGCTTACCATTTTGACCAATGGTGAAGCGACTTTTGATGCAGACACTTTCAGAAAATTAGATCAAT
>DASYHR010000500.1:0-2978 GCA_035998385.1 Dyadobacter sp.
GCTTACTCAGTTGCTTTTGTTTTATAAGGAATTCCACCAACTGCACCGAAAGCCAGCAGCACGTATGAGACCTTACGATCCGGACTTAGATAAAGTAATTGGCAACTGGTTCGCTCAGGAGATTACTTATCTGGAAAAAAAATCTCAATGGGACGTTACACCATTGACTCAAAGCATCCCCCCCAGTTTTGCCAAAGAGAAAACAGACCCCATCAAGGTCATGGTGCTATTGAATGTAGATCAAATCGGAATTATTCTAAGGGCTTTGGATTCGCTTCGCATCTTGAAAGCTAAGTCTATGAATGCTGTCTTTCAAAGCATAACTCCGTTTCTATCAACGCCCAAAACCAGCGATATCTCCTGGGACAGCATGAGGTCGAAAGCGTATTCTTTCGAAGAGAAAGACAAGTTGGCAGTAATAAAAATCTTGCAGTCTGTCATTGACTGGATACGGGAATACTGAAACAAAACTCCTATTTCTATGAACACGCAGCTTATCAAATATTTGGAAGCTATCTACCCGCTCTCCGAAGAATTCAAAAAGTCACTGGCAGAGCTCATCGTCAAAAAAGACATCGGTAAAACAGAAATACTTACCCAATCCAAAGCGACCACCTCGATATGGCTCCTTGAAAAAGGATTGGCCAAAGGTTGTTATGATGATCAATACGGAAAAGAACATGTTACCCGTTTCTGGAAACAGGGTGAATTGATGCTACTTTCTTACAGTGTGACTGCGCCGATCAGAGCAGACCGCATCGTGATGTTGGAAGACAGTACAGTCAGCACGATCAGCTACGCGGGTATCATCTTTTTGTACCACCGATTTGGCGAAGCGGCTAAACTATCCAGCAAAATTCTGCTCAACGACAGAAATCTCTCCGAGCAGCGCGCCTTTCTGTGCTCATTACCCAAAGCGGAAGCCTATCTGGAATTCAAACGGCTATTCCCATGGCAGCGTCTTCTTCATAAGGATATTGCCAGGTACCTTGACATATCCAGGGGACGGCTTAGTGAAATCAAAAGAAATTTGTAAAAAAAGCTGGTCCCATAACAATATAAATATCTATTAAGCTCCTGTTCAGGACATAAGGCCAATTTATTAGCATCTAGCTTTACATCACAAGGCTGCATCTGCCGCTTCAGTAAAGTTTTGTGTAATACTAAACAAACAGCGCAATGTATACCCAGACGCTTATCAGAATAATTTCTTTCCTTTTAACAGTGCTGTTTCTTTACACCGCGCTCTCCAAGCTTTTGGACATCGCTACATTCCAAAGACAGCTTGCAAATCAGCACATCCCCAGATGGACTGTCCCTTACCTGGCGATGGCGATTCCGGGGACTGAGCTGATCATTGCCGGTTGTCTGATCAGCAGCAGCTTTCGAAGGCTGGGACTTTATCTGTCTGCATTTCTGATGCTGATTTTTACTGTCTACATCAGTCTGGTGCTGTTTGATTTTTTCGGCAGCCTGCCCTGCAATTGTGGTGGGGTAATCAGTTCCATGCGCTTTTCAACCCACCTTGTATTCAACCTGTTCTTTTTAAGCATAGCTATTCTGGGTGTTAATCTGGCAAACTCTTCGGTGCAGCCAGTTGACAGATCATAATGAAAATCACTTAGACGCCTCAGGCACAGACCGGATGTCTGCCCTCGATGCGCCAGGGGATGCCCAAAACCTGAAAACAGAGTAAGCAAAAACAAATTTCATTCTCAATTTAAATTTAGTTACAATGAAAAAGTTAAGAATCGATTATCTGATGATGACCGCACTCGTTCTGGGTAGCGGTATGGCAATGGCCACAAGGAATACTGCTGAGCCAAAAGACGCCTTACTGACTGCATGGCAGCGCACAGCTCCACAAGCTGACCAAGAGGGTTCCTGGGAGCCGGTTGACCCAGACGCTCTATGCCGTGAATCAGAGAAAATCTGTAAGGCGACATTTGCTACCGGGTATGATCCCAACCAGCATACCGAAAATGAAAATGAGACCGCAGCAGTCTCTACTTCCATTGAGCGAGGATATGTTCCGCAGCAGCAGTAATCTTGGTTGCTGATTCCTAGTAGCAGGCCACCTAAATGTGGCCTGCTTTATTGTTTTGTATGCTACCTGGGATTCTGCTGAATCCCACTTAATCTTATCTCATCATCTGGTATGGGAAAAACATAACGGTTATGATTGGGTGGCAGCGTTAGAACCCCGTCTTTCAAGTGCCTGGTCAGTGTAACTAGCCTTGCAGGCTCCTTGTTTAATCTGCGCAGATCACTCCATCTGGCCCCTCTTCCAAACAGCTGTTTCCTGCGCTCTGTGAGCACCAGATCCAAAATCTTATCATCCGAAGAGCTGACAGGTTTGAATGTGCCGGTTTTGAATCTTTTTTCTAAGAGCTTATTCAGATCCGCAAGCGCGAGCTGGGTCTGCCCTGCTCTGGCGTAGGATTCAGCCCGGATCACATAAAGCTCGTCGGTTGACAGCCCACCAAATAATTGTGCTGCACCTGAATAACTTCCCTTGAATGTGTAATTGCCCGCTGGTCTGAGCTGAAAGAAGCAGGTTTTTCTCAGATCATTTTCCGCGTAGAGTTTGTAGACAGTTGTGTCGACGCTAGCAAGGGCTGATGCGATCAGCTCGTAGGGCTGCATAGCGTAATTGAAAATGATCTCCGGATTATTGCCTAAATAAGCACCTGTAAAGGGCCTTGCTGCACTGGCATTGAGCGTATTGTAATCCATGAGCACATCATGATAGCCCAGTGCTGCACTGGCCGCTTCTGCCGCTTTGTCGTACTGACGCATGCTGAGATACACCCGAGCCAACGCGGCATTGGCCGCCGCTTTAGAGGGCCGGTTCAAGTACCCTATCGAAGGATCAAGCCATTTTTCGGCCTCAATCAGATCTTCAATGATTCTCTCATAGGTCTCTCTGAGCGTTCCCCTGCCGACAAGCTCATTGATATCCATGGTCTGACGAAACG
>DASYHR010000507.1:0-6386 GCA_035998385.1 Dyadobacter sp.
AGGACTGGGCGATAAACAAGACGAGAAGTTCATCGGTTTTTATGACTTACATGGAGATGCCACATTGCTTGGATCAATCAAGCAGAAAGGATTTGCGCCGGAAGATGTTACTGATGTTATTCTGACTCATATGCATTTTGATCATGTGGGAGGTGCTGTTAAATACAATCGCGACCGAACTCAACTACAAACCGTTTTTCCGAATGCGCAATACTGGTCTACAGAAAAGCACTGGCAATGGGCCACCAACCCAAATCCACGGGAAAAAGCTTCGTTTTTGACAGAGAATATTCTGCCTATCAAAGAATCCGGGCAACTGCATTTTATAGAAGAGGGCTTGTCTCCATTCGACAATATCAGTTTCATTCATGTTGATGGCCATACCGAGCAAATGATTTTACCTGTAATTCAGTACGGTAACCAGAAAATCATTTACGCTGCGGATCTGTTTCCCTCGTCATTCCATATCCCTTTGCCATGGATCATGAGTTATGATGTACGTCCGTTACTTACCATGGAAGAAAAAGAAATGGTACTCCAATCCGCAGCCAATGACAACCATATACTGCTTTTTGAACACGATCCGTTATACGAAGCAGCGGTGGTGGAACATACAGAAAAGGGAATCCGGATACGGGAAAGAGGAAAGCTAAGTGATTTTTTGTGACAGAAAATGTGGTTACACAGAGAACCACGGAGTGATTAAAAGGGGTTAGCAAAGATTAGTACCAAAAATTCGGCGAAACGCTGGGTTGAACTCAATTAACTCTGCGTTTAAATATCAACTAAACTCAAATGACAACAATCGGACTTGTCCTATCCGGGGGAGGCGCCAGAGGGATTTCCCATATCGGTGCGATCAAAGCGCTGATGGAGCAGGGAATTCAGTTTGATAAAATCAGCGGTACCAGTGCCGGATCATTCATAGGTGCACTACTGGCTTATGGCTATTCACCAGATGAGATTCTGGACATCTTTACCCAAACTAAATTCTCCAGATTCCTGCGATTTGGCTTCAGCACGGGTGGTATGCTGAATATTGAGAATGCTGAAAAAATTCTTTTGAAATACATACCGGAAAACACCTTTGAAGCGCTCAAAATCCCTCTGGCTGTCACGGCCACGGATATTCAGGCAGGCGAAGAAATATGTTTTAAAAAAGGAGAACTGGCAAAACCGGTATTGGCATCCTGCTGCCTGCCAGGCATATTCCGACCTATTCTATTTCAGGGAAAAGAGTTGGTAGATGGCGCCATTTTCAACAACCTGCCGGTCAATGCTATTCAAAATGAAGTGGACTATATTATTGGTATTCACTGCAATCCCCTGAACCAACTCAGGACTTCTTCGCATATCCACCAGATTACTTACAGAAGTTTCAGGCTCGCCATGAGAGGCAAAGCAAAAGCCAGTTTGGACAGGTGTGACATGCTGATAGAAGCACCAGAGCTTTATAACTACAACACGTTCGACTTCAGAAAAACCAAGGTGCTCTTTGATATAGGCTATAATTACACAAAGGAATTCCTGGTCAGCCATTCCCAAAATCCTGTTTTGACAAATGTGTTAAAAAGCAACTAACCTAGTAAATCCAAAGTTTAACTTTGGATTTACTAGGTTAGTTGCTAAATTTATGCATGGTAAGAAGAAATCTGGAATCAGAAATTGAGAGGAAACTATCTAAATCACCGGTAGTTTGTATACTTGGCCCACGTCAAGTAGGTAAGACAACCCTTGCCAAATTGATTGCTAAATCTGAAGAGGATGAATATGTATATCTGGATGTTGAAAATCCAAGAGATATCGCAAAACTAAATGATGCATACTCGTATCTGGAAAATCTAAAAAATTCCTGTGTCCTTATTGATGAAGTACAATTGATGCCCGAATTGTTCTCGTTACTACGACCGTTAGTCGATGAACACCGTGCACCAGGAAGGTTTATTCTTTTAGGTTCAGCCTCTCCAACTCTCGTCAAAGGAGTTTCAGAGTCGTTGGCAGGACGTATTACTTATCTCGAACTAACCCCAATAGGTCTTACTGAAATCAGGAATAAAATTACTATGCGAACGCATTGGTTCAGAGGAGGCTTCCCTGTTGCTCTTTTGGTAGAGGATTCCCGGGACGGTCGTGAGTGGATCAAAGATTTTATTCAAAGCTATATAGAGAGAGATCTGGCATATCTTTTTGGCGTCGAGCTGGTTCCTGTTTTACTTCGCAATTTCTGGAACATGCTTGCTCACTCCAATGGAAATATTTGGAATGCGGAAGTTTTCGCCAGGTCATTGGGTATATCCGCTCCTACTGTACTTCGATATCTGGGATTTCTTGAAGGTGGTTATATGGTAAGGAGGCTTCAGCCTTGGTTTGTAAACGCAAAAAAACGGTTGATAAAATCTCCTAAAATCTATATCCGAGACACCGGCATATTGCATGGTTTATTGAATATTCAAAACCAGGACGATCTTCTCGGACATCCGGGTGTAGGAGCTTCATGGGAGGGATATGTAATTGAGCAAATTTATCAACAAATTTCCGGCGATATTGACATGTTTTACTACCGGACACAGGCAGGAGCTGAATGCGATCTTGTTTTGGTGAGGGGTATTGAACCTATTGCTTGTATTGAAATTAAACTCAGTAACGCACCACAGGTTTCCAAGGGGTTTATCAACTCATCAGAGGATATGAATCCAAAGTTCAAGTACATCATCACACCTGAAAGCGACACATACACAACGAATCACGACGTAACGATTACCAATTTGAATAACTTCCTTGAAAAAGAATTGAGCAAATTATAGTATTATCAATTCTCGTTAAACACGGAAACGCCGATATTATACGATTTAAAACAGAAAGGGATACACCAATCAAGCGATCAGCATACCCCTTTCTTAACTCTTAATTCTCAAATGATCATCAGTACCCGGGATTCTGAATAAGTTTGTTATTCTTATTCATTTCATCCAGTTTAATTGGCAGGAAGTAATTTCTGTCAACCCACTTACGTTCCTGAACTTCGATAATCTTATAAGTTGCTTTTGCAGATGTTGTACGATCAGCGTTTAACTTATAAGTTGGCTCTACACCACGTGCGTTAGAATATACCGTTGGTGCGATCATCCAGCGACGAACATCAAAAAAGCGTTGCTCTTCATAAGCCATCTCGATGCGGCGTTCATTCTGATAACGTTTTACCAATGCAGCACCTGTTTCGGTGATATCGGGCATAGCTGCACGTTTACGAATCATATTCAGATACTTTTTAGCCTCTGCCTCTTCTCCCAGATTGATACATGCTTCTGCGTAATTGAGCAAAATCTCTGTGTATCTGATGAATCTCCACGGTACCTCAGATCTGAAGAATTGTGCATCCACAGCCGGATCCATAAACTTTTTAAGGTAGTAACCTGAGTATGTTCCATTCCAGTCTTCAATAGGGCCTTTACGGGTGTCAAGTCCTGCTACAACCTCCGTTTTCGAAGTCGCAGCATTCCATTTTTCCCAGTATCCCGTCTGGATGATACCCTTAGGATCTTTGTCGATCACATCGGCAGGACGTTGTCTCCAAGATGCTCCTTCAAACAGAATGTCAGAGTACAAACGGGAGTCACGACCTACGTAAGGATCCGCTGCGTGTGCAGGATTCGACCATGAGAACTTGGTACCATCTTTCATTTCATAATCGTCTACCAATTGACCAAGCGGCGTGTTTCCACCCCAGTTGTGGTATCCGTTAGGACCATTGGAACGACCAGGCCATGCACCATCATTATCCAATTTAGCAAGGAAGTAACGCACATGGATATCCTCCGAAGACGCTTTGGAAACGAACATATCTGCTCTGTTTTTAGAAGCTTCAGCCAAAGAAGAAGGGTTTGGTGCATGCAGGCTGTAGATATTCATGTCCATGACAGCCTTTGCAGCAGCTTTCGCAGCTCTCCATCTTGCAGTACGGTCACCACCTTTGTAACCGATAAGCTCTGTGTTAGCATATCCTGCCGCCCAGGTCGGGTTGGCATACAAATCACTTGCAGCGTACAAAAGCGTACGTGCTTTCAGTGCCAAAGCGGCTCCTTTCGTAGCACGACCAGCATTAGCAGCCGATTGTGTTTCCGGAAGTAATGCAGCTGCCTTATCGCACTCATCAGCTATAAACTTGATACACTCCTCATACGTATTACGTGGCATCGAGTACTCCTCGCCCAGGCCGTATGCCTGCGTGATCAGAGGAACGCCACCGTATACCGATACTAGGTTATGGTACAAATAAGCGCGTACGAAGTGCTCTTCTCCCATGTACATATTCTTCGTAGCAGCATCCAGTGTTGTCGCACTTTCAATTTTGCTGAAGAAAAGGTTGGTCGCGCGAATATTCTTGTACACGTTGTCCCACACATAATAAGCGGCACGGTCATAGGCCCAGTCATTGATATCACTGGCATTGATAAGCCCTTTGGTTACGTTTACAACAGGTCCCCAAACAGCCATGGATTCATCGCTGTAAGTGGAGAACATCACGTTATTGAAACCGTGACCAAGTCCGCGATAGGTGTTATTGATAAACGTTTGGATCAGTGCCGCATCATTCCATACAGCATCTTCCGAAAACTGATCCTGAGGTTCCTTGTCAAGGAAATCCTGGTTACAGGAAGTCAAATTGCCAAGGCTCAGTGCTATTGTTAAAAACGCTACAATCTTTTTCATATGTAATCAATTAAAAAGTCAATGATAAACCCCCATTTACAACTCTGGCAAGTGGGTAGTTGATACCACCTGTGTTGTTATCTTCAGGATCAAATCCTTTCAGACCAGGGCAGTACGTAGCCAGGTTATTGCCGTTTACATAGAAACGAACGTTCTGCAAACCAAGACGGCTGGTTAGCGTCATTGGGACAGTATAGCCAAATTCGAGGTTTTTAAGTCTCACGTAGTTGGTGTTGTACAGAAGTTGTGTATTTCTCTGTGATCTCCAGTATTCATCACTTCTGTTACTTGCACGTGGCTTCGTAGCATTGATGTTGTCAGGAGTCCAGCGACCGTCAAAATCTTCTTTCCAGTAGTTTCCGAAATCACCACTTTCAAGAGACAGATAACGAAGTGCTCCCGTAGCAGCCTGGAACAAGATCGAAACATCAAAGCCTTTGTAGCTCAGGTTAGCACCAATACCACCCTGAAAACGGGGCACATCTGTTTTGTAATTACGAACGCGGTCGTTTGCATCAATCTTTCCATCGTCGTTCACATCCTGGAAGATCACATCACCCGGACGGGCACCTCCCCAGTGAGGATATGCATCAACGGCAGCCTGATCTTTGAAGATACCAATTGCCTGGTAGTACAAGTCGCGGTCCGGATCGAAAGGTGCGTTAGGATCGCTCGGCTTTGTTGGCAGAGGATGACCAGTAACTTGCTGATATTCAGGACGACCCGGAGTTTCATCAATAAAGTTTACTTTGTTGATCGCATAACCTCCATTTACGAAGAATGTATATTTCAGATCCTTCACATCACCGCGGTAAGATACGTTGAAGTCAAAACCTTTGTTTGAAGTTTTACCAATATTCTCGCTTGGCAGGGTCAATCCTGTTGAAGTCGGAACCGAAGCATTTCTTCTCCACAACAATTGTGAGCGACGGTAATCGAACACGTCAAAAGTAACATTGATACGATCATTCATCAGACTTGCATCGAAACCGATATCCCCCTGACTGGCAATTTCCCAGGTTACGTTAGGATTTGGAATACGGGTTTCTCCCAATGTTTTATTTTCCGTGTTCGTTCCAAATACCATGGTCTGAGTTTGGAAACCATAGGTTCCAAGGTATTGCCATTCTTCGATACGGTCGTTACCTGTTTGTCCCCACGAAGCGCGCAGTTTGAACTGATTAACAAATCTGATATTGTCCTTCCAGAAACTTTCTTCCGATACGCGCCATCCTGCAGATACACCCGGGAAAAATCCGAAACGTTTCGCTTGCGGAAAGATGTAGGATCCATCCACCCGCCATACAAACTCCATCAGGTATTTTTCTTTGAAGCTGTAGTTAACACGTCCGAAATAGTTGAGTCTTGCACTTTGATAAGCTGTACCTGAGTTGTCTTTCTCAGCATCTCCACCCGCATTCAGCTGATCCAGTGCATTGGATACGAAATAACGGCGGAACGCATTAAATTTATCACCGTTTCCGGTTCTTCTCTCACTACCCACCAAAAACTTAATAAGGTGGTTGGTCCCGATTGTTTTGTCATAATTGATATAACCGTTCAACAAAACGTCCTGCTTGTCTTCCATGTACTGCGTCAGGTTAGGATCTCCTACCCCTTTCTTTCCACGAACCAAAATAGGCTCTCCATTTTCATCACGGCTGGTTCCATCCCAG
>DASYHR010000515.1:0-9832 GCA_035998385.1 Dyadobacter sp.
AGAATGGCTGTCTGGTTGTTAGGGCGGAACAGATTGGCCAACCCTTGTCGCCACAAGTAGCTCCAGGACGTCGGGAAAAATCGTCTGGTGAGATTGATCAGGAGCAAAGCTGTCAGATACAACACTGCAAATGCAGCCAGAATACTACCCGTAAAGATCAGAGCCTGCATCCAGGATTTCATCTGCAACCAGGCAAAGCCGAAAACAAAAAGAATAATGAGCCCATACAACAGCCAGGTAACAGGATCTCTTTCAGTTTTAACATCGTCGGCATTGGAACGAAGTACATTTAAAGGAGATACTTTTCGGATCGACAAAAGTGGTGGCAGGGAAAACAGGATAGAGATCAAAGTGCCGATCACGATACCTTGCGCTATCGACAGCCAGGAGATGCCGGTAGTGAGTTCAAATGGTAAAAAATCCTTGATTACGATGGGCAGAAATTGCTGGATTACGGTTCCCAAAATTGACCCGATTATTGATCCCAGTAGTCCGATTCCCACAATCTGGGTCATGAATATGATCACAGCCTGGTATGCCTTCACGCCCAGGCAGCGGAGTACAGCAATGGATTTTAGTTTTTCGCGGATGTAAATATATACTGCACTTGCTACTCCGATACATCCCAAAAGCAGCGCTACAAATCCGACCAGTGTCAGAAAACGCGTCAGATCACGGAACGACCTGCCAGTGTCCTCCTTCTGGCTTTCCACTGTCCTGTAATCCAAATCCGCTTTTTCAAAATTACCTTTCATCTTTTCCACCAATGCCTCTACGTCGGTGCCGGGGGCATATTTGATGTAGTGTCTATAGGCCACGCGGCTTCCTTTCTGCATCAGACCTGTTTGGTCAAGATATTGCATGGGAATGTAAACACTTGGCGCGACGGTGCTCGTAAGACCGGTTTGACCGGGTGCTTTCTGAAGATTACCGGCAATAGCAAATGTGACTTCACCAATTTTGATAGAATCGCCAACCTGCGCATTGTATTGCAGCATCAGCGTCTGATCTACAAGGGCTTCGCGTTTGTTTCTGAAAGTTTTGCCAGCTTCGACCGGAATCGTTTCCAACTCGCCGTAATAGGGATAATTGCCTTCCAAAGCTTTTACCTGAGCGAGGCGGTTACCACCGTTTTTTGGGAAAACGACCATGGATGCAAAGCTACGTTCCTCGGAGCGCTCTGTACCCAACTTGCTGACAAGTTTAGCGGTTTTTTCTTCCAATGGTTTTCCGCTGTAGAGCGCAAGATCCGCGCCGATCAATGTCGCTGCCTGACTATCAATATTATCCTTCAGGTTTTCACCCAAAGAGTAAATGGCAACCAATGCAGCAATGCCTAAGATGATAGAAGAGATAAATAACAATAACCTCGACCGGCTTTTACGACTATCCCGCCACGCCATTGTGAGCAGCCACGGGAAATTTAAATCATATTTTTTCATTCAATCAATTCAAGAAGTGAGGGTTATTGAATGGCAGTTCCGGATGCTTCGTCCTGAATAATCCGTCCGCCTTTTACGCGTATAATACGCTGGGTTTTTGCTGCCAGATCCAGATCATGCGTCACGACAACGAGCGTAGTCCCTGCCTCTTTGTTGAGATCAAATAGCAGTTTCACAACCTTCTCACTCGTCTCTGCGTCGAGGTTTCCTGTTGGTTCGTCAGCAAAAAGGATTTTAGGTCGATTGGAGAACGCTCTTGCGAGAGAAACGCGTTGTTGTTCGCCTCCGCTGAGTTGGGTAGGGTAGTGGTGACTTCTTTCTGCCAATCCTACCTTGTCGAGCAAATCCAATGCTCTGGGTTTGATGTTCTTTTCTCCTCTCAGTTCCAGTGGAACCATCACATTTTCCAATGCTGTAAGCGTGGGCATGAGCTGGAAATTCTGAAATATAAATCCGATGTGTTCATTACGGATAGCTGCAAGCTGGTCTTCTGATAGCTGGTTCAGTTCGGTTCCGTGAAGTTCTACGATTCCGTTACTTGCACGATCCAGTCCCGCACATAAACCGAGCAGCGTTGTTTTTCCACTCCCGGAAGGGCCCACAATAGAGACCGTCGAGCCTGCTTCAATTGCAAAGTTGACATCCTGAAGTACTGTCAAAGCGTTACTGCCGCTTTTGTATATTTTGCCAACATTTTGGAGGCGAAGTATGGTATTCATCAATTAATTACGAGGTTAAGATTAAATGTGGTGCTGAGCTTTGGCAACTTCAATTACCGGGTTTTGGTTCTTAGGGTAGTTTACTTTCGCTAATATATGTTTTAAATGGTTTGAAAAGGTAAATGAGCGGTTGTAACATCGGTGTTAATTGTTTGCTTACTTTTATATCTGTTAATTAACGAGATCTTTAAATTAATATGCCCGATATGGCTTTTGATCGTATTTTAGTCAGACACGCACGAACACTCTGCTGGCTGGTTGCAGCAACGTTTTTTTTGTCTTCCTGCAATAGTGAAAAACAAAATGAAGAAAAAGAAGACACGAAAAAAGAAGTAGCCACTCCGGCTGCCGCAAAGAAAACCATTGTATTTTTTGGGAACAGCCTCACTGCCGGTTACGGGCTTGATGATCCTTCCCAGGCTTTTTCCGGATTAATACAGAAAAGAATCGACTCATTGGGACTGGCTTATAAAGTAATAAATGCCGGAGTGAGCGGAGAAACCACCGCAGGAGGCAACAGCCGTATTGACTGGCTTTTGAAACAGCCATTGGACGTATTTGTACTCGAATTGGGGGGGAATGACGGCTTACGGGGTATTCCGGTTTCAGAAACAAGAAAAAATCTTCAGGAGATATTAGACAAAGTAAAAGCAAAATATCCGGATGCGAAACTCGTTCTGGCAGGCATGCAAATTCCACCCAATATGGGCAAAACGTACGCGAATGAGTTCAGGGCGGTGTATAAAGAAATTGCAGATAAGAATAATATCAAACTCATCCCATTTTTGCTGGAGGGTGTGGGTGGTGAAGCCAAATTGAACCAAACAGACGGAATACATCCTACTGCCGAAGGTCACAAAATTTTAGCGGAGAATGTTTGGGTGACTATAAAGGATATACTATAGCGACAATCTGAATTTAGAACGGCTTTATTTTTTGCCAGAGCTCCAGTTTTGCTTTTAAAATTTCTTCTCTGGTTACATAATTGTCGAATGCGTCTGAGTAAGGACCGGCCGGGAATTTAGGTTTAATTACCCTTGATATATACCCCCGGTCTGAGAATGGATCAAGCCATCGGTCAGAATTAGGTTCCTGTAGAAATATTAGGTAACCCCAGTTCGATTTATTCTCATGAACATAGAGCCACACCGATATCTTGACCTGGCTGCCGTCTTTTCTTTTTAAGATTTTTTCGTGTGTCATTGTATTTTCATGCAGACATAAAAAACTCCGGAAATGTAAGGATTTCCGGAGTTTTAATGCATCAATATTTTTATACGACCCTATCGCCGCGTATTACACGGAGAATAACTGCTACCACAGCAATTACCAATAGAATGTGAATGATGTTACCCATGCCGAAGCTTGCAAAACCGAAATAACCGATCAGCCACAGAATGACTAAAATGACAGCTATTGTATAAAGAAGATTTCCCATTGTTGTGTTATTTAGTTTTTCAATTTGTATGTTGTCCAGGTTACTCAAATTTAAGTGCCAGCTTCAAAACCATCAGGATTTGAGTACAATTCTACATGTACGAGCACTTTTTGGGATGGAAAGAGCGAAAAGTTGTAGAAAAATTATCTCATGAACTAAAAATTAGTGGATAACGGGCTTCCGGTTAGTAGTTCTTATATTCTTTTACTTTGCCCTTTAATACATTTAAACCTTTCAATATGATGAAAAAGTACTTTCTCGCTTTAATACTTTCGATGTCTGTAATTGCTGTACACGCGTCTGTTATCGACACCGTGGAGACTTACAGCAACGCCATGAAGAAGAAAATTAAAGCTGTGGTGATTAAGCCGGATAATTATGAAAGCCTAAAGGAAGTTCCTGTGGTGTATCTGTTACATGGCTACAGCGACAGTTACAATGGGTGGATCAAAAAAGGCGAGGGTTTTCAGAAAGCCGCAGATTTATACAACATCATGATCGTTTGCCCGGATGGCGGATACAGCAGCTGGTATTGGGATAGTCCGGTTGATGAAAAATTCAAATACGAAACCTATGTATCCAAAGAACTGGTTGGTTTTATAGATAGTAAATACAAAACTATAAAAGACCGGAGCGGGCGGGCCATTACCGGCTTAAGCATGGGCGGCCACGGCGGATTGTATCTGGGAATGAAACACCAGGATGTATTTGGCGCAGCCGGCAGTATGAGCGGAGGCGTAGATATCAGGCCTTTCCCGAACAACTGGGATATGGCGAAGCGCCTCGGAAAATATGCCGAACAGCAGGAAGCCTGGGAGAAAAACACGGTGATTAATTTGCTGCACCTGCTGACGCCAAATTCCCTTGCGCTGATTATTGATTGCGGTACTGATGACTTTTTTTATGAAGTGAATGAGAAACTTCATCAGCAACTTATTTACAGGAATATTCCGCACGATTATATTTCCCGCCCCGGCGGACATACATGGCCCTACTGGAAAAATGCTGTGCAATATCAAATGTTATTCATGAGTAACTATTTCAATAAGGCGAAATAATTGACATGCACAAGAGAAGAGAATTTCTCAGGAGTATGCTCGCTGGCGGCCTTGCTGTCAGTTATGGCATTGAGTCGCTTGGGTCAGCTGCAGATAAAAAGGTGATTCCTGCTACGGTGAAAATCCTGTTTCAGGGCGATTCAGTAACGGATGGAAACAGGGGGCGCAACGATGATTGGAACCATGTGATGGGTCATGGCTATGCCTATACTGTTGCCAGTAAACTTTGGTACGATTTCCCGGATAAGGGATTTTACTTTTATAACAGAGGCATAAGCGGAAATCAGATTACGGATCTGGCGAATCGCTGGCAGGCCGATACGATCGACATTCAACCTGACTGGCTGAGTATCCTGGTTGGCATAAATGACACGGAGGCCTATATCAAAGGAAACCAAAGCCTGACTGCAGAGAACTTTGAAGCGAACTACCGAAATTTATTGCTGAAAACCCGGGAGCAGTTACCCAACACCAGATTGATACTGGGTGAGCCATTTATTCTTCCGGTTGGAAGAGTGAAAGACCGGCAGGCACTATATGAAACTGAAGTAGTTAAAAGGCAACAAATTGTCAGGAAATTAGCTCAGGAATTCGAGGCGCTGTTTATCCCTTATCAATCCGCTTTCACAAAAGCACTTGAGAAAGCGCCTGCCGATTACTGGATCTGGGACGGAATACACCCTATGCCCGCGGGTCATGAACTAATGGCCCGACTCTGGCTGGAGATTGTCGGCCCTGAGATGGGTATTTGATCAGAAGTGTCAGGGCTGACGTTAATCAGTCCTGCCGCTAACAGAGGTCAATTTTTGCCGGGGTCGGTTGCTCTATTTTTGGGTCTTCAAATTTATTGCTTCCGGCATATCATGACCCAGACAAACCAAACACATACATTTCATATCCCGGTTCTCGGATTGGGATATTCTGTTGATACACCTGTAAAAGTATCTCCCTTCGGTATATCATCTGTGGCCTCAATCGTCGATGACGAGATGATTGAACGAATGAGAAAACACCATACGCTTCAGGCATGCGAGCAATACATTCCTATAGCCAAGTCAGAAGATGATTTCAGAAGTAAGCGGATTACGGAATATCTGAATCTGATCGACAGGATTATTGACAAACACTTTAAGAATTTACAAAAAGAAGCCTTTGAGCCCGGAACCGATTTAACCCGTTATTTCGATCTTTTGCCGGACAGCTCGCCGCTGAAGGCAGATTATAACCGTATGGTCAGTTTACCGGACGGCGATGAAAAGACTGGTATTCAGAGTTTGCTAAGATCGAAAATATCCAAAGGTGCTATTGATGTAAATATCATGTCAAAAGTGGATAAGCTCAATAAGGATGTCTTCGGTCAACAACTCGACGACCGGTTTTCTGACGCTTCTGCTGCGCTGCGTGGTTTTGCGAACAGCACTTTACAATCTTCTTTGGTTTTATCGGCCGGCATGAACCCCCGTCTCTATAACTATCTGGATCAGTTTGATGTGTTTTTTCCGGATGCTGACGGACATATGAATAAAAAAATCATTTTGAAAGTCAGTGATTTTCGGTCAGCATTCATACAAGCGAAGTATCTGGCCAAAAAGGGAATCTGGGTTTCAGAATTTCGGATTGAATCCGGTCTGAACTGTGGAGGCCATGCTTTTGCTACGGAGGGATATTTGTTGGGGCCGATTCTGGAAGAATTCAAAATCAAGCGTGAGGAGATGCTTATTGACCTTTTTCAATTGTACCAAACCGCGCTCGAAACCCGAAACATTACGCTGAATCGAATTCCGGACCTGCGTATCACCGTGCAGGGTGGCATTGGCACAGCCGATGAAAACCGGTTTTTGCTTGATCATTATGAAGTTGATGCTACGGGCTGGGGGAGTCCCTTCCTGCTCGTGCCGGAGGTTACCAGTGTGGACGAGCAAACATTGACAGATCTGGCGTCGGCGGATCAGGACGATTATTATGTCAGCAATTCTTCACCCCTGGGCGTACTGTTTAATAATTTTAAAAAGAGCAGTGCTGAAAAACAGCGTCTGGAAAGAATAGCGAAAGGCCGACCGGGCAGTCCGTGTAAAAAGAAATATCTGGTATCCAATACCGAGTTTACCCAAGAGCCGATTTGTACCGCTTCCAGAGAATACCAAAGACTGAAATTAAAGCAGATGGAACAGATCGAACCGCGGCCGGCGGATTTTCAGCAGCAGTTTGATACCATTACAGAAAAGCTTTGTTTGTGCGAAGGATTGAGTACCTCTGCATTGTTGAGGAACAAACTGCTTACACCAAGAGAAAACCATGCTGTATCCATCTGCCCGGGACCAAATCTGGCGTGGTTTTCAAGAATATATTCACTCGATGAGATGGTGAAACATATTTATGGTAAGGTGGATTTGCTTTCCCAGGTAAACCGGCCGAATATGTTTATCAATGAGCTGAATCTTTACGTGGAGCATTATTTGAAGGATCTGGAAATGCACGCAACCGCTTTGAATGACAAGAAGAAAAAGTACCTTCAGAAGTTCAGAGACCAGTTGCTCTTGGGGATCGAGTATTACAAAAAGCTGATACCACAACTCAGCAATCAGACAATCGCCTACAGAAACGAGATGTTTACACAGCTGAGTGCAATTGAAGGGCAGTTGGTGGGTGTTAAGGTTTAGATTTAGCAATCTCAGGACGATTGTGATGAGAATGTGCTGCGGGTATACTTAACTGCGGCACTTTTTGTTACGTATTTTCAAGGTGGTAATCTCCGCTATACACGCTTGAAAGCCCCCTAATCAAAAATTACCCCCTACAGCAGTTTTTTACATTCTGTGACTTACATTTGCAAAAATAGAACCTACCTTACATTTAATTTTACTATTCAGCTAAATGAGTAACTATTCCTCTTCCCAACAGGCGGCTGCACCTGCCAAATTCACGGATAAGAAGTACCTGATTACCTTAATTTTCGTCACATCCCTGTTCATGTTCTGGGGAATTGCCATCACAATGGGTGATGTTTTGAACAAACACTTTCAGCATACATTGAGCCTGAGCAAAACGCAATCTGCTTTTGTTCAGTTTGCTATTTTTGGAGCTTACGGTATCATGGGTATACCAGCCGGATTGTTTATGAAGCGTTTCGGTTACAAAAACGGGGTATTGTTCGGACTTACACTTTTTGCATTAGGGGCGTTTCTGTTTGTTCCCGCAGCTGCGGCAGCATCTTTTCCATTCTTTGGCGGCGCTTTGTTTATTTTGGGTTGCGGATTGGCTACGTTGGAAACAGTTGCTCACCCGTTTGTGGCCTCTCTGGGCGATCAGCGTACGAGTGATTTGCGGATCAATTTTGCTCAGGCATTCAATGCCCTGGGTACCATTATCGGTCCTGCGGTAGGTTCTTATTTCCTGCTAAGAAACAATGTGGAAGGTAGTAGTGATCTCACTTCTGTTAAGACTTTATATATCGTAATAGGCAGTATTATTGCCACAATAGCCGTGCTTTTTTCTTTCGTAAAGGTGCCTACGCTTATTGATCCGCACGTGAGTGTCGATTCGGATGCTGTGAACATGGATGCCGCACCGGGTAAAACATTGTTTGAGCATAAACATTTTGTTTGGGCAGTAGTGGCGCAGTTTTTCAACACAGCGGCGCAGGCTGGGACCTGGGCATTTTTCATCAACTACGGTCATGAAAAAATGGGCTTCACCGATGAAGTGGCGGGTAACTACATGATTTTGTTTTTCGTACTGATGTTGACCGGTCGTTTCGTAGGAACGTTCCTGATGAAATATATAGCACCTCATTCGCTGCTTGCGGTTTTTGCTGCCTGTAACATCGTGATGTGTCTGATCATTGCACAAAGCTGGGGCTGGCCTTCGTTCATTGCTTTGCTGATGCTTAACTTCTTCTTCAGCATTATGTTCCCTACGATATTCAGCCTGGGCTTGAAAAACCTTGGTGCACACACGCAACAGGCTTCATCGTTTATTTCGATGGGTGTTGTGGGTGGTGCATTTTTCCCGTTTGCGATGGGTGCAGTTGCAGAGCATGATGTAGCCATGGCTTACTACTTACCCATTATCTGCTACACAGTGATTTTCTTCTTCGGATATAAATTTTACAAGGTGGAGAGATGAGGGAATGAGTAGTTAAAGTAGTTAAGAAGTTAAAGTAGTTAAACATCTGGCTGTGATGCGCTGATCTAAAAGCTAAGCGCTAGTAGCTAGTAGCTATCAGCTATCGCTATCAGCTAAAAATTAATAAACATGAAACTTTGGGGTATAGATTTAGGAGGTACGAAGATTGAATGTGCCGTTTTGGATTCAGATAATGATATGGAAGTAATTGCACGTAAGCGTATTCCAACAGAATCGGCAAATGGTTACGAACATATTTTATCTCAGATTAAAAAATTAGTTGATCTCGTGGCAGACGAGGTAGGTGAGCGTCCTTCCAAACTTGGATTTGCAACGCCCGGCGTTTTGGAACCGGACACACAATTAATGAAGAATTCCAATACCACTTGTCTGAACGGGAAACCGATGTGCAAAGATTTGGAAAACATACTTGGAATTCCCTGCCAATTAGCCAACGACGCCAATTGTTTTGCGCTTGCAGAGGCATTGATGGGAGCAGGTAAAGAATATCCCAATGCCGAAGTCGTGTTTGGTGTGATCATGGGTACCGGCGTAGGCGGTGGTTTGGTAGTCAACAACAAGATCATCGGCGGACACCATGGTATCGGAGGCGAGTGGGGACACAACATTCTTGAAGAAAATGGCGATGATTGCTATTGCGGAAAGAAAGGTTGCGTGGAGCAGGTCATTGCCGGACCGGCTTTGGAACGTCATTACGAGAAAATCAGTGGCGAGAAAAAATCATTACAAACGATTCTGGAAGAATACCAGAGCGGTAATAACGAATATGCCAATGCAACCATTGAACGCTTGCTTGATTTTTACGGAAGAGCGATTTCGACATTGGTGAATGTATTGGATCCCGGGCTTATCGTGATCGGAGGGGGCGTGGGGAACATTGATCTGTTGTATTCAGAAGGTTATGAAAGAATTAAAAAGTATATTTTTAATAAAGGTGTGATTACAACACCAATTCTGAAACCTCGTCTGGGTGATAGCGCAGGCGTTTTCGGAGCCGCGTTATTGTAAGGTGCTGATAAGCTGAACCTT
>DASYHR010000521.1:0-6936 GCA_035998385.1 Dyadobacter sp.
ATCCGTTTTTCCGGCAAGGTCAATCTGATTCGTACGATCAGGATTAGGATATGTCAAATCGATACGGGTATAGATCGTATCAGCTCTTGGCATCCAGTCCAGCTTATAAGGAGCACCATCGTAAACGATGAAGTCATAAAAGCGCTTCTCGCGATTGACATACGGCTTTTGCGGATTGTAGCCAGAGGTCGGATCCGTAATTGCTTTCCCATTGGCCATCGCAAACTGATCTACCAATTCCTGAGTCGGGTTGTAGTTCCCCCAGCTCCGGTATTCTCCGAGCACGTAGGTTACTCCACCCCGGCCTTCATAGTTTCCACCCATTCCCGACACGTTGGCAACAGACTGTCTGTCCCAGATCACCTCGGAATTGTATTCGTTCGAAACGCGCCAGAAATTTTTCAAGTCAGCGAACAGATTGTAGTTCTTTCCGTTACCATACTTTTCTATAAACTCCCTATTCGTGGCTGCTGCCTTTGTCCAGCGCGCCGGATCATAATTCCCAAAGTGTACATACTTATTTGGATCCGGCAGGTAAGGTGTTGCCGTATTGAACAGCGGACTTGCGCCAAACAATTCAACCCAACCTTTCAGCGCCAGAGCCGCTCCGAGTGTTGCTCTTCCGGCTTCTTTGTCAGACTGTGCATATTTGATAGACATATTTCCGTTTTTCACCACCTGATCCAATTCAGAAACGATAAAATCGAATGTTTCCTGAAAAGTTTTACGCGGTTGCTGCAGTTCTTCCGGGCTCATCGTGTTACGATCCAGCTGTGTAGTAATGATCGGCAAACCACCCGTTTGAACAAAAAACTCACTGTAGAAGAATGCTCTGATAAAGCGGGCTTCATCCATACGTTTCTTGTAATAAGCCTCTGAGAAATTACCTTTGTTTTCCTCCAGCTTTTGCAGAAAAGTATTACACTTGCGGATTTTGACAAAGAAGTTCTGCCAGGTGTACCCGTAAGTGGTCCCATGCGTTCCGCCCCATGGGTTGTCGGTGCTGGATGAAGGCACGAGACAAACCCCCTGACGCCAGTTGGAAGCAGTATAGTAATGACTGATGTTGTAGTCATCCGTAAAGTAATCAAGCGTTTCCGTTTGGTTTACCTTGTTAGGAATCTCACTGTAAATGTCATTCAGAAATACGTCTGCATTCGGCTCAGATGCCCACTGGGTAGCATCGGTAAGGTTCGATTTGTTTACGTTTTCAAGAAATTCATCTGTATCACAGGAAACAGACAGGGTGAGCATCGACAAACTCAAACCCAATATTTTGAAATAGTTTATAGCAACTTTCATTTTCTTTCAGTTTTTGGGTTAAAAAGTCAGATCAATTCCGAACGTTGTGGCTTTCATAACCGGGTAAGCAGTTTCGCGATCAGTGTAACCCATTTCAGGATCTACGTGTTTGATTTTACTGATCGTAAACAGGTTCTGAGTTGTTACATATATTCTTGCAGAACTCATTTTTAATTTACCCAATGCCGATTTTGGAATTGTATAACCCAGACTTGCCGTTTTAAGACGCAGGTAGCTGGAGTTCATCCACCAGAAATCCGAATCTTTGGTATTGTTGGCATAAGGAGCAGGTGTAGAACGAGGATATTTAGCATCCTGATTATCAGGCGTCCAGCGATTGTCGTAATATTCGTAACCTGTGTTACTTCCATTGTTTTCGAAAGGAACTGTCAGGAACTGACGTACACCAATACTCGATTTTCCTGTTCCCTGGAAGAATAATGTCAGGTCAAAACCTTTCCAGTTTACACTTGGCGTGATACCGTAAGTCAATGCAGGATAAACCGGATTGCCGATCACAGTAAGGTCGAAATCATTGATCACTCCATCAGGAACACCATCAGGTCCGCTCAAATCAGCATATCTTATATCACCAGGGTGTAATACACCGAATTGTGTGACATTGAATCCATCGGCAGCATCAATTACACCATCATCATTTTTGTCATCCGAAGATTTAAATAAACCCAGAGACTTAAATCCATAAGGTGTATTGAACTGACGGCCAACCTTTGTACGGTTCGGATTTTTAGCTTCCGCATCTGTCTGGAATACCTCATGCATTTTGTTGATAGAATAACTCATGTTTGCTGTAAGACCGAAATCCAGATCTTTCGAAACGCGTTTACGTGTACCTACATTCAGCTCGAAGCCGTTGGCACTCATCCTACCCTTGTTTTCCTGCGAAAGCGACAAACCGTATTCTACAGGAAGCGTTACCTGAGGGGCAAGTAACATACCTGTTCTGTTCTCATGGAAATAATCAAATTCAACATTAACCAATGAATTCCACAAGCTCAGGTCAAACCCGATATCTGATTTTGTAGAAATTTCCCATGTAATGGCACTGTTGGCTTCCCGCGGAACCCGTGACCCCTGAACAAGCGTTCCGGTTCCATAAGCATAGGCTCCACCACGTAATACATAGCCAGACTGGTACTGGAACGGACCACCCGCAAGCATCCCTGCTTTACCCCACGATCCTCTTAGTTTCAGTTCATCTATAAATCTGAAATTCTTCATGAACTTCTCTTCCGAAATCCTCCAAGCTGCTGAAAAGGCAGGGAAATAACCCCATCTTTTACCGGGCGCGAAATAGTAATGACCATCGTAACGACCAGCGGCTTCAATGATATACTTGTCCTTATATGTATAGCCCAAACGGTATACATAACCCAGCTCAGTACCTGTAGCCGACGTTCCTGAATTGTCGTAGTCTAACCTGTCGGAGCTACCAAAGCTCAGCTCATCGATACCGATCGCAAAGTTATTACGGCGTGTAGTCATGGTATCACCTTTGGTTTTACGCATTTCAACAACAGCCAAACCCGTAATCGCATGGTCTCCGAATGTACGGTTGTAATTCAGATACCCCTGATAGGTATAGTTTACCCGCTTACGGTTTTCAAGACCCAACCATCTGAAAGGCTTACCAGCACCTTCCTGTAGTGAAATGGCGTCTGTATAGGTATAAGGTTTTTGAGACAGGTCAATCTTGTGATACACAAACGGAACGTGCCATAGTTTCACATCCTGCTGAGAAGGGTCATAACTAAATACACCTTTTACGCTCAATCCTTTTGCCAGTTGCTGCTCAATAGAAAGTGTTCCCAATAACGTGTTGCCATTGGCACGACGATAACCTGGTGAACGCAACACACCCACAGGAGTATTTGCAGACGACTCACCCCATTTATCTCCTTCAGGATAAATCAGACTTTGTGTAGGCAAAAACTTGTAAAAGCTTCGGAACAAGTGACCTGAAGTGGTCTCATCTGCATCTACGTCCCTTGTATTCTCGATACTACCGAACAGCGACATACCTACTTTGGTAGTCTTCGTCACAGCCATTTCAAGATTCATGTTGTAGTTGTAACGACGGTAACTAACGGGATCGAAAAGCCCCTTTTGGTCAAAATATCCAACACCAGCGTGGTAAGTGACGTTTTCATTTCCTCCACTCAGCTCCACATTGTGGTTTTGAATAGGTTGATTTTTATTGAAAACTTCCAGAAAGTTCGAGCTTGGATATTTCCACGGATCTTCCTGATGCAGCCTTTCGTAATCCTGTACAAGAGCAGGATCATTCGGAAGACTTGTACCACCCGGAGTCTGGTTCAGATAGGCTTCATTCTGAAGCGTCATGTAATCTTTGGCATTCAATACATCCGGCAGATACGTAGGATTCTGGAAACCGTAAGAAGAACTTACACGTACCTGAGCCTTACCTGATTTCCCTTTTTTGGTAGTGATCATAATTACACCATTGGCGCCCCCGATACCATACGGCGCAACTGCTGCCGCATCTTTCAGAATCGTGATGGTTTCAATACTTGCCGGATCAATCTGCCGGATATTGTCCCTTCTTACACCATCCACTACAACCAGCGGCTTATTATTACCGGTAGTCACAATCCCACGAATGTGGATATCTGGATCATCCTTTCCAGGCTGACCTCCATTCGGACGCATACTTACACCCGCTACGCGACCTGCGAGCGACTGAGAAATATTGGGTGCGGGAACCTGAGCGATCGCATCCCCTTTTATACTGGCGATAGATCCTGTTACGGTTGCTTTCTTCTGAACACCATAACCCACTACCACCACTTCTTCCAGTGCTTTGGTATCCGGATCAAGCTTCGCATCTATTGTGGACGCCGACCCCACTCCTATTTCTTTGGCAAGATAACCTACGAAAGAAAACACCAGAACATCATTATCACCGGTAACGTCTAGCGTATATACGCCGTTCACGTCAGTTGACGTGCCCCGGGTTGAACCTTTGATCGTGACATTTACACCGGGCAGTT
This sequence comes from Dyadobacter sp., assembly GCA_035998385.1. Taxonomy (GTDB): domain Bacteria; phylum Bacteroidota; class Bacteroidia; order Cytophagales; family Spirosomataceae; genus Dyadobacter. Next base: position 4,335 of record DASYHR010000521.1, read on the forward strand.
CTCGTCCTTGTTCATCGGTAACCTTACCCGTTATTTTCTTGTCGATATAGCGGGAAGTGCTCACCCGGCCGCCTTTGCGGGCAACGGGAACAGCAAAGGCATCTACCTGACAATGAACACTTAACAGTGCAACATTGAGGACAGATACTTTCGAAATTAAAAGTAATTTTTTCAGCATGGAGCCTGGGAGTTATGTAGATTTTTAATACGGGTAATTAAAAATTGGTATTGTTTGCTATCAGTTTCCTGAGCCGGAGCCTTCACCTTCCGACGCCGATTTTAAAAATTGGACATAGCAATTCCGTTGCATTTGTTTTGCTAAAAAACAGACACAGTAATGTTGATTGCCTGATCTTGCTGAAACCTCCGGATAAACCAGGACTGGTCTCAGATCAGACATAACCTCTCCGAAAAAATGCCTTAGAGTTTAATTGTAATCATACGGTCAGGGAATAGAGTTGAGAGTAAAAAGAAAAACATCTTCAGATCAAAATTTCCAGATTCTGCTGCGCATCAAAAAATGGACGTACTCTTGCAAGCGACTAACTCAATTGAACAAATTTAACATTATTTTATAATATGTCAACAGTACACTTAAAAAAATATAATTAAAATATGAAAATATTTACCTGAACAGATATATATCCATGGTACTCCAATAACGAAACTAAAGTATACCAACAGCAAAAAGCCGCCCCAGTTTGACCTGAGACGGCTTTTTGATCGAAACGATATTTATTAAAGATGCTTTTCGGGAAGAATCACTTCAAACCGGGATCCTTGTCCTTCTACGCTGAATGGTTCAATAATTCCACCATGATTTACAACAATACGTTTACAAAGCGCAAGCCCTATACCATTGCCAGTATACGATTCACGGTTATGCAGCCTTTGGAAGATCTCGAATATGCGATCGCCAAACCCGGGATCGAAGCCGATTCCATTGTCTGCAATTGTAATTTTTACGTAGGTCTGTGAAGAATCAAGTTCATGCTTTTCAATCTCTTCCTGCGATAGATTTTCCGATGTGACAGAAATTTCCGGCTTCGCGCCTTCGCGTGAGAATTTCAGCGCATTTCCTACCAGATTGTAAAAAAGCTGATTCATCTGCGAAGGAACGGCATCAATCACGGGCAGTGTACCAAGGGAAATCACCGCCTCTTTTTCCTGAACCAATAAATCAAAATCTGCAACAACATTCTGTACAACTTTGGATAGCTGCACAGGAGTGAACGATGTTGCCCTGTCCTGAATACTGCTGTAATTCAGAAGATCATGTATCAGTCCGATCATACGACTGGCAGAGTATTCTATCTTTTGCAGGTACTCCATCAGGTACATATTCTCCTTTGACTCACGGGCCAGCAACATTCCGGCAAAGATTTTAATCTTCCGCAATGGCTCCTGCAAATCGTGAGAAGTAACATAGGCAAACTGCTTCAATTCCTGATTCCGATCGTGCAGGTCCTCGTTCAGATCTTTCAGTGCTCCGGTACGTTCTTCGATCTTTCTTTCCAGCTCTTCATTAAGCATTTTCTGATCATGGATATCTGTACAAGCCATGGTATAACCCAAAAACTTGTTATCCATCCCGAAGCGGGGTTCAGCAATGCAGCTCACCCACCTGTATTTACCCATGGTTCTCAACCGGATGTCTTTCTGGAAACGGCCATTCCTCTTAGCTGCAGCGTCCTGTAGCTCCATAAAAGCATCCAGGTCGTCGGGATGCATGAAGTTACTCCACTTGGCGCCGCGCATACCTGCATCCGAAGCACCAATAAATTTTTGCCAGAGTTTATTGAAAAAGTAAAAGTTGCCAGTCAGGTCGCACATACCCACCATCACCGGCGAACTGTTGGCCAGTGTCCTGAAATGATGCTCACTGTATTCAAGCTTTTCACTTACACCTTTCCGCTCTGTAATATCTGTAGTAACACCAATCAGATTTACTACGTCACCTTCATCTCCCAGCTGTACCAAGCCTGATGCCTCCAGCCAGTGTATGGAATCGTCAGGCCATTTTACCCGATACTCTGCATGGAAAGGGCCCTTAGTCGCAACGGCGGCATCAATAGCTTCTCTTAACGAAACCTGATCATCCGCTACTACGAGGTTAATAAAACTATCGTAGTCGAGTTCGGCATCCCGCGGCAGACCGTAATTGGCTTTACACTGTTTCGAAGTGACCAATTTTTTGTCTTCAAGACGTAGCTCCCAGGAACCGATTTGCCCGGCATGTAAAGCCAGATTCAACCTGATCATGGCTTCCTGTAGCCTTACTTCCCCCGTTTTACGCTCAGTGATATCCGCAACCACACCAGTAAGTCTTTTAATCTGATTGTAGTCATCAAAAATTGCTTTACCATGATTACTTACCCATCTCACCGTTTCAGAACCGGGAGGTGTAATGCGGTATTCTTCGGCAAAAAGCCCGGCATGCCCGGTTTTCATTGCCATACTAATCGCATTTTTTACACGATCAACATCTTCATCTACTACCCCATCCAGCAGTGACTCCCAACCCTGCAACGATAATTTCTCCTGACCCAGAATATCTCTGGTCTCTTTTGAAAGATATAGAATGTTGGTTTTGATCTCATAA
>DASYHR010000527.1:0-2036 GCA_035998385.1 Dyadobacter sp.
CGCCTGTAAAAAAAATCATCCTGGCTTCAGCCGGGCTCAGGTGTATATTACAGTTATGGTATTTGCCTGTACCCCGAGACTATATACACGATTGCGAAACTGGCATAAAAAGAAACGCCGAACAAACGAAGAAGTCGATAATGAAATTCGTCAGAGATCCTTCAATTTCTCCAGGACAGCCGGACGGGCATTCTGTACTTCAGTGAAGTCAAAACCCTTCTCAACAGACATACCTGATGTCGTTTCCCTCATTTCACGGGAGATCAAAAATTCGTGAGCGGCCTCTACACCAATTCTGAAAAGCTGAAGCTTTTCGTTATCAGTCAGATTGAAATTAAGCCAATTGAATTGATCGACTTTCAGAAACGCCGTAGTTTTCATAAACTCCGTATTTTTCACCTGAAAATCTTTATCATAATGGTACCGGATCGTGTTGATCAAACTTCCCAGATATTTGCTGACACTCCGGAATACCTGATTGATTTCGTTATCCTCACCAAGCCTGATTCCGAGTGTTGGAAGCCGTGGCCTGGATATATTTGGATTGAAAAAAATATTGATAGGGAAATTAGACAACGCGCCGCCATCCACAAAACAAACCTGTGACGGAATTTTTCTATTGACAGGATAACTCAGAAAATCTTTGCTTTCCCAGTTCTGACGAATTTCGCTTTGTGCTGCTGTTTCCGGGAGTCCATTTTCACCAGCTGAAGGTATACCTGTTATTTTGTGGATCCTGAAGAAAATCGGAATCGACATGGACGCGCGCACAAAGTCTGCAACAAAAAGCTCATTTCTTTGTATTCTGGTCCTATACAAAGGCCACATTCTCGGCAATTCAATTTTATTTTTTGTAGTGATATCTGAAGTAATAAAAGTCACCCAGCCCGGGTTTGCCGAAAAGTTGGGATTGATCAAATCTTCAATGTAATTCCGGCCCCAGCTTTTTGTTGAGCTTTGAAGCGGATTCATATCGCGGATGTATTCTTTGGAAAGCCATAGATCTTTACTCGCATTTTTTTCCACATGCTCCTCAAAATCCTGTATGGTTACATCAGAAGCAGCTGCGCTTCCCTTTATCTCTTTCCTGAGAATACCGCTGATCCAATCCCGAAACTCATTACCATTCGCAATGCCCCATCTGTTCTTTTTGAACCGATGCCATAGGTAAGCACCAAACACACATTTGGCCAGAACCATCATCCAGCCCGCTGCACTGATCCTGATCAGAAAAAGACCCCAGGTTAACGGCAAAAACCAGAAGAGTATAGGACCGGCAACCAAAAGGATTAGTGTAAAAAGAGCAAGGAGTTTCAGGTTTCGGAGTGTGTTTTTGGTTTTGATAAGACTTTTGATCAGCCATCTCGGAAACCAGTGCGCGTCTACAAAATCAAAAAGATCCTTGGAAGCGAGATAACTCAGAATTTTTTCTGACTTGGTTGGGTAAGTTTCGTCAGGTACCACTGCGGCCAGAAGCACCGTGTTGATAGCACCGGCACTCGTACCTGCCAGTTTCAGGAACCGGATGCCAACACTTTCCAGGGCATAGGTATAACCCACCAACGCGATTCCCAGCACGCCCCCGCCCTCTTGCACAAGATTCACATAAGGATGCCCGGCTTCATCATACACATCCGAAATATGTCTCTTTTCACAAAGTTCACCACACCGGGTTTTCAGGTCGGTGATGTAATGCTGCACACCGGGATCGTCTGTAAAATGCTTAGTCGTAAGTGAGGTATCCGACATGATTCAGGAGAAGTTAAGGATTGGGTTCTTGCTCCAAGTTTAGCACATAATTACACCAATTCAGCACGTGATGCCCTTTATTTAGCAACCGGCCTGGAACTGATCCGCAAATCGGGTTATTTGCTATTTAATCGCAAAGCGCCATGCCAATTTTATCCCTGGCAATTGTCAATACCGTTTCCAATTGGGCATGCGTCACTCTATCCAGTGACAAACTCAAATCCACAATCTGATTTCTATCAACAGCCCGCTCCCGGCGTTTCAGTTGTGTCAGTCAAAAGTTCACC
>DASYHR010000548.1:0-5124 GCA_035998385.1 Dyadobacter sp.
GCCTCTGTTCCGTCAGGAGGCGGAATTAATGACTCTTTTATTGCATGCCTATACCTTGCAGCTTGATAGCCGTCAATTAACTAAAATCAAACAACTGGCAGAATCAAATCCTGATAATCTGTTGCTTCATTTCTTCGCAACCACTACGCTTATGAAAGAAGCCAGAAGCGGCGAGGCCGGGCGGATTTTGGACGAGGTTCCATCAGGCCCGTCGTACATTGCATTTCCCTTCTTGGACTACCTGCGCGGAGAGATTGCTCTGCAGTCCGGAGATTATGATAAAGCATTCAGCTACTATTCCAAATTCCAGTCTTTATACAAGGGGTTTAACTACATCAAAGACAGTAATCTGAAAATGTTCATGTGCCGTTGGCTGGCTGGTCGGGATACAGAAGCGAAGCCTTTTATAGAGAAGATCAAGTTGGAAGGCAGCGCGATTATCGAGGCAGATAAACTCGCAGTACGTGTCGCGGATGACTATACTTCAGGCAAATTGACGGCGACTCAAAAAGTATTGTATAAATCAAGATACGCTACCGATGGTGGTTTTTTGAGCCAGGCTGTGTCGTTTTTGAGTGACGTTACTGAAGCCAGTTTCAACTCGATGCCGGATAAAGCGGAATTCAATTACAGAAAGGGAAGGATTTTACAAAAGTCAGATAAAGAGGATGCGGCTTTGCCCTACTTTCAGCGATGCGTCAATCTTACAAAAGGTTATCCCATAGGATTTGGTGCCAGCTCTGCTTTGCAGCTTGGCTACATTTATAAGGAAAAAAAACAGAAGGCAAAGGCGATCGAGTACTTCAAGGTAGCGATGGCCTACAAAAAATACGAATATAAAAACAGCATCGATAGCAAAGCCAGGGCGGCGCTCACGTCCTTGGGTGTTTAGTGCAATGACCTTTTCCCTCAGATTTCGTCATAGCAGATAGTTTACCAATACAGCTGCTATGAGCGAAAACGACTATTTCAATCACCATAAGATACTGAGCTGGGCAGAGGAAGACCGCCCCCGCGAAAAATTATTGCTGAAAGGCAAGGCCGCACTCAGCGATGCAGAGTTAATTGCAATTCTGATCGGGTCGGGAACTGTCTCGCTTTCGGCGGTAGACGTCGCGAAAGGGATCATGAACTCAGTTGGTAATAACATCAATGATCTCGCCAGGCAAACGGTGAAAGACCTGATGAAAAATAAGGGAATTGGTGAAGCCAAGGCCATTACGATCGTAGCTGCATTGGAACTGGGACGGAGGAGAAAGGATAGTATCGTCGAAAGTAAGAGGAAGATCAGAAGTCCGGTGGATATTTATGATGAGATGAAGCCGTACCTGATGGATCTCAGGCATGAAGAGTTTTGGATTTTGCTACTCAATCAGGCCAATATTGTGATGAAGGCCGTAAAGATTTCAAGCGGTGGCGTATCAGGTACAATTGCGGACGCCAGAATGATCTTTAAAGAAGCGATAGAAAACCTTGCCAGTTCCGTGATTCTGATACACAATCATCCTTCAGGTCAGTTAGTTGCAAGTCAGGCTGACAAGCAACTAACTGAGCAGATTGTCGCATCCGGCACCATGTTGGGCATTCCGGTTTTGGATCATCTTATTTTTTCGGACAACGGCTATTACAGCTTTATGGATGAAGGGTTGATCTGAATCTAAAATATAAGATCCTTCTTTACAATGCCTTCCAATTCAGAATAGGGAATAGTGAATTCAATAGGTCCACGCGCGTAGGCCGCTATTTCGTACGGATTGTAATAAAACAGTATACCTTCCGTCGTAAAGGTGTAGTTGGCCGGTATAAAGAATTTATGGTCTGAAAGGAAATAACCCTGCTCATCAAGATTGACCGAATCGTCCAGTTTTTCAACCTTGCGGAATGCTGTTTCCACTTTTTTCAGTAAAGCAGTTGAGTCAGAAATAAATGACTTGCTTTCTTTTTCAACGCCTGTAGCCGCATCAAAAGCATGTAACGATCTGAATGTGTTCGGATGCGCACCGCCTGTATTGGCAAAATGATCAAGTTTATAAATTAACACTTTGCCTGTGGACATAATTGTATCGCCTTTAAGCTGAACAAACCAACAGCCGGGTGCTTCAGGAAATTGTTTTTTGAAATCGTTATAGTTTTTCTCAAAGACACCGAATGCTTTATTCACACTATTTTTAGCTGCAGGATTCTTCGCAATACTGGCACTGTCGGAATAGGAATTGATACGTTCTACCAATTTCTTTTTCAGCTGCGCGCGAATGCTTTGAGCTGCTGAAATTGTGGTATCCGCTGGTAACCAAACATCAATATCTGCATAAATTCCGGAGCCGGAAACAGTATCGCATTTGCCGAAGTGTTGTTTTAAAAACTCACCGTATCCCACGCCTTGCTGCACTTGCTGATCATCAGTTTTGGTAGAAGAATTACATGCAACAACGGCTACAAAAAGGGCAGGCAACAGATATTTGGTCAAACGCATTTGAATGATGTTGGGGTGATAAATTATAAACTCATAAGTTCTTTAAATCGTATAGCCTGACGTCGGGAAATCTCGATTTTATCTCCGCCCTGAAGCGTAACCAGCAAACCGCCACTAAACCAGGGTTCGATTTTTTCAATCCACTGCAAATTAATGATGTGTTTTCTGTTGGCGCGGAAATAGGTATTCGGGTCGAGCCTTTCCTCCAGATTATTAAGTGATTTCAATACCAACGGTTTCTGATCGTCAAAATGAAGCCGGACGTAATTACCCATTGATTCAAAAAGCCTGATCTTGCCCAATTTTACAAACCAGCATTTTTCCCCGTCTTTTACGAAAACCTGGTCGGTCTCACCAAGAATTTTTTCTGCTCTTTCATTCGACGGTAATAAAGCTTCAGGCTGCGACTGATTCTCTTCAATGCGGTGAATAGTTTCTTTCAGCCTTTCGTTATCGATCGGTTTCAGCAAATAGTCAAGCGCATTAAATTCGAAAGCCTTGATAGCATATTCGTCATAAGCAGTCGTGAATATCACTTCGGGACTTTTTCCTTCTATGGAAGTAAGTAGCTCAAATCCATTTTTTCCTGGCATTTGAATGTCCAGAAACAACAATTCAGGCTGAAGATCTTCAATCATCACAAGCGCCTCTTCCGCATTGGCAGCTTCTCCGACGATCTCAATTTTGGTGTAGGGTTCGAGTAATCTTTTTAATTCATTTCTAGCTAGGCGTTCGTCATCAACAATCAGGGTTCTCATGGCTGGTTTTGTGGTTATTGAAATTGAAAATGTGAATATAAGACAGTAGCGTCAAAGTCCGGTCATCATTGCATTGTCAGACAGCGTCGGAATTCTGATTTCAGAACAGACGATTTTATCAGCTTCCTGAAAAATATGAAAGGACGCTGCTTTCCCATATAGGATAGACAGGCGTTCTGCCGTGTTTTTCAATCCTACACCTCCTGATTCAGACTTCGACGAATCTGTAGATATAAGGCTGCCGGAATTCCTGATTGTTATAAAAAGATGGTCTTCTTCAATATCGGCAGTCAAATCCACAAATCCACCACCCATTTCTTTTGAAACGCCATGTTTAATTCCATTTTCCACCAAAGTTTGCAGCATCATAGGCGGCACCTGCCAATAGATACTCTGCGGATTAGCATTGATTGTATATTTCAATCGCTCTTCGTAGCGCACTTTTTCAAGTTCGAGATAATCTTCCACCGTGCGCAGCTCTTCCTGCAAATCAACGGTTTTGCGTCTGTCGGCCAGTAGTGAATTCCTTAGGATGTTGGAAAGCTGCGTAATACTCACCTGCGCCTTCGCTGGATCCTCGTACACCAATGCCCGAATGCTGTTCAGCGCATTAAAGGTGAAATGCGGGTTTAGTTGAGATCGGAGCACTTTCGCTTCTGCCTCCCGCATAGACATGCGTAACATGATCTTTTCATAACCTGCAAGTCTGTTTTGTTCAACATATTGATACACCGTATAAGACAATATCCAGGCAAACAGGTTTTTACACCAGGTAGCGTAATAGCCCCAAAACAGGAATGGCTGATTCATAAGATTATCTGCCAGATAGTGGCGGTCCAGTGGTTGATTCATCAGCGCCATTACAAGGCCTAGCAAAAGAACCGAAAGAATCACGCGGATTGCGAGCAGGTGCAGGGGTAAGGAGGACCAGTTCCACCTTTTGAGTACCAGGCGGTAAGCGTGGGTCAGAAATATACCGAGCACAATATTCGCTATCGCCGAATACAGTACGCCTGATTCAAAACCGTACTCAAGCGTGTAAGGAACAAATTCAAGCAGAATCAGTACCATCCAGCCTACGATTTGTAAGGTCCAGTAAATACGTCGTTTGGACATGGTAGAGTTGGCCGCAGATTGTACAGCGGTGAAGTCACAAAAGTAGGGAAGCGGCTGTTGACTGGCATCGGAAATACACCAATGGAACCGCCCCTACATAAGCGGCTCTTAAACGGTTTGTGGTATTTCCAGCGAAAGCAGGTGTGTGATGTCGTTGGCTAATTCAATCTCAAACTGACCTGACTCGTACGAATAATTGATTTTGTACAGGCATAGATTGCTATGGCCATAATCATCCATTTTAAAAAGTGGTTGATTAAAAAGCGTTGTAAGCAACACGCGCATCGCTCTTCCGTGCATCGCCACCAATATGTTTCGTTCGTGTGGACGTGAAAGAATTGTCTCAATTACCGGAAGCTGGCGATCTCTTACCTGCACCGGACTTTCTCCCTGTTCAGAAGCAAGCTCAACATTTCCGTTGCTCCAGGCCTGAGTCAGTTCGCGATAGTAATTATTGTCACCTGTGTTAGGTTCGCGACCTTCTCTTATTCCCCATGAGATTTCATTAAGACCTGCATAACTTTCGTGAGGAATGCCCTGATTGATGAACCCGCGAACTGTTTGATGTGTTCGGATAAGATCGGAGGTATATACTTTATCAAAAGGGACGTGCTGGTATGCATTGAAAAATGCGGCAGCCTGTGCTTCGCCCCATTCATTTAACGGAGCATTTACACCACTTCCCTGAACCACACCCTTACGGTTTAAATCCGTTTCGCCATGACGGATAAGATAGATAGACTTTCTTTTCAAAATAATTGTATTATTTATATATTA
>DASYHR010000566.1:0-1930 GCA_035998385.1 Dyadobacter sp.
AACTCCCTCCGCCAGACTTGTACTCAGCGGGCGTCATGCCTTCAATATTGACAAACAAATCGTGTAGCCGGCTGGTCCCGGAAAGACCGGTATCGATCGCAGTATCCATCAACGTGACTTGCTGTGATTGGCGCAGTACCTTCTTGGCATGTTCGACACTGATGTACTGAAGAAATTTCTTGGGACTCGTGCCCGCCCAATCTGTGAACATTCTTTGAAAGTGCGCCGGACTGAGATGCACATGTTTTGCCACCTCATCCAGATTTGGCTGTGTCTTGAAATTTAAACGAATATAGCCGATCGCTTCAGCGATGCGCTTGTAATCGATTGATTCCTGCTCGCTCATGGTTCATGTGTTTTACAAAACAAAGGTTGCAATTGTTTCGCGTTTATGAAATCCGAATCATGCTGTATTCAGTTCCTGTGGGCATGACTTTTGTTTAACCAGGCCAACCTGAAATTCAAAAGGTGGTTTTAACATAAATATTGATAAACATGAAAAATTACGTGTTGATAACCGGAGGTACTTCTGGTATCGGGTTGGAACTTGCAAAACTATTCGCCAACGACGGCTATAATCTGATATTGGTGGCAAGAGATGAGGACGGGCTCGCCATGGCGGCTGACGAATTTTCTTACATCGGTGTAGAGGTTAAGACTCTGTCCAAAGATTTGTTCGCAGCTGAAAATGCCTTTGCCGTTTATGAGGAACTGGTCGCTCAAAACATCGTTGTGGATATTCTTGTCAATGATGCGGGACAGGGCGTTTATGGGAAATTTACAGATACGGAATTGCAACGTGAACTGGACATTATTCAATTGAACACCAGTTCATTGGTTATTCTGACCAAATTATTTCTGAAGGATATGGTAACCCGGGGTTCAGGTAAAATCCTTAACGTATCCTCAATTGCCGGTAAAGTACCCGGACCTTATCAAGCCGTTTACCATGGAACAAAAGCGTTTGTTCATTCTTTTTCTGAGGCCATCAGAAGTGAATTGAAGGGTACAGCTGTTACGGTCACCTCGCTTTTACCAGGAGCTACTGATACTGATTTTTTCAACAAAGCAGACATGGAAGAATCAAAAATGGTGCAGGAAACTGAACTCGCCGATGCTGCCACAGTGGCCAAAGATGGCTATGAAGCACTGATGGCCGGGAAAGACATGGTGGTATCCGGATTTAAAAACAAAATGCTGGTAGCCATGGGCAGTGTCCTACCGGATAAGCTGGTAGCTGACAACATGAAAAAGCAACAGGAACCTGCGGATAAAAAGTAATTCGTTTCTTCATACTAATCAAATAAATATGAACGACACACATCATACATGCTCTGATAAGCCGTCGATCCGGAACAGCACAAAATGGCTTCTGGGCATTGGAATTGGCGCAATTGTAATTGGACAGAACCTGTTAAGAAACCGGAACAGGAGAGATTTGCGAGATAAGGTAGTTTTGATAACCGGCGGTTCCAGGGGTTTGGGACTTGCTCTGGCGCACGAGTTTGCCGGGAAGGGTGTACGTTTGGCACTGTGCGCCAGAGACGAGGAAAATCTAAATATAGCAGCATCCGACCTTCGCCACTCGGGTTGCGAAGTGTTGACGGTTTCAGCAGATTTAAGAGATGAAAAGCAGGCTGCGGAAATGATACAAACCGTTATTGCGCACTATGGAACGTTAAATGTATTGGTCAACAATGCCGGGGTGATGCTGGTGGGTCCTGAAAATGTACTGGATACTGAGGATTATAAGCAGGTCATGGAGGCTAATTTCTGGTCGGCTTTCTACACTACTCAGGCTTCTCTTCCCCATTTTCAAAAACAAAAGCAGGGAAGTATCGTCAATATAGGTTCCATAGGTGGTAAAATTGCAGTGCCGCATATGTTACCCTACAGCGTGAGCAAGTTTGCACTGGTGGGTTACTCCCAA
>DASYHR010000575.1:0-2800 GCA_035998385.1 Dyadobacter sp.
AAAGGATACCCTGATCATTCACCTTACGCTCATTCCTTACCTGAACTCCGCTGGAGAACTTAAAACAAAACCAACTCAGCACTCGGTAAGAATGCTTCAGGAAGCAGGTATCCAGCCTGATATCCTGGTTTGCCGTACGGAACATCCGTTACCATACGATATCCGTAAAAAAATAGCTTTGTTCTGTAATGTACAGATCAATTCGGTGATTGAGGCGATGGATGCTGATACCATATATGCAGTGCCACTTTTGATGCTAAAGGAAAGATTGGATCAGCGTGCGTTGTATATGCTTGACATCTACAATGACAAAGATCTTGATCTGGATGCATGGAAAACTTTCCTTTCAAGACTGAAGAATCCATTGGATTCGATCACGATTGGTTTGGTTGGTAAATATGTGGAATTACACGATGCCTATAAGTCGATTGTAGAGTCGTTTATTCATGCAGGAGCTGCCAATGAGTGTAAGGTACATATCAAATGGATTCACTCTGAAGGACTTACCGAAACTAATGTTCTGGAAAAACTGGATGGTCTGGACGGAGTACTTGTTGCGCCTGGTTTTGGAGAAAGAGGTATTGACGGTAAAATAGCGGCGATCCAGCATGTTCGTGAAAACAAGATACCGTTCTTCGGAATTTGTCTTGGTATGCAGATGGCCGTCATCGAATTTGCAAGAAATGTAATCGGTTGGGACACTGCCCACTCCGTAGAAATGGATTCAGTCACAGAATTCCCTGTTATTCACCTGATGGAGGATCAGAAAGATGTTTCTAACAAAGGAGGAACGATGCGTCTGGGTTCTTACCCATGTAAGATCAAAAAAGATTCTCTGGCAAATCGTATTTACGGGAAGGTCAATATCAAAGAAAGACACCGTCACCGGTACGAATTCAATAATGCCTACCTTAAGAATTTTGAAGAAAAAGGACTGCTTGCCACAGGGATTAACCCTGAAAACAATCTGGTAGAGATGGTTGAAATATCTGAGCATCCTTTCTATATGGGTGTACAGTTTCACCCTGAACTCAAAAGCACTGTAATGAATCCGCATCCTATTTTTGTGAGTTTCGTGAAAGCGGCTTTGGCATATTCTCAAAACAAGAGATCTGTACTTTCCTGAACAGCGGAGTAATCCGCTGTTTTAAACGGGCAGTCGGGAAAAACTTATTACCTTTGCGCTCCCAAACAGGGTTTACTTTTTCAATAATTTAAAGTTTAGAATGGATAAAAATTTTATAGTCGGCCTGGTACTCATCATGCTTATGCTGATAGGTTACCAGATGCTGGTTCCAAAACCTGCGGAGCCGACACCTGTAGCTCAGGTTAAAAATGACACCCCCAAATCTTCAGTAGCAAGTACAGCCAGCGCTGACACAGCAGTTGTGCAACTTACAGGCGCTGATTCCGGAGCTGTGGCGCCGGCAGCTCCGAAAGATATCGTTTTTGAAACAGAAGATGCCCGCATCGTTTTCACCAATAAAGGTGGTGTGATGAAAGAGGTAATGTTGAAAAAGTACAAAACATTTGATCAGAAACCACTTTATCTGATCGCTGAGAATCATAACAAATTCCAGATTGACCTGCCTACTCAAACGGGTGATGTGAGACTTACTGATTTGTCGTTCACAACGGATGCAGTTGGTAAAACGTTGGCAGCCAATGATTCGGCCGTTGTTACCTACCGTGCGACACTTCCTAATAACCAGGTTGTATATCAAACCTATACGGTACACGGAACGGGTTATGTGATTGGTTATAGAATTAAGTCCAACGGAGAAGGACAGGCGAATAAGTTTGTTCAGTTCGATTGGAAAAATGACCTTTTGCAGTTAGAAAACGACATGCATAAAAACCGTGAAGTGGTTACTATTAACTACTACACGGATGAGCTGAATAGCCTTGCAACCAGCCCGACTGCTGCCGAACAGGCGCAGACCGCTGAGCCTGTAAAGTGGTTTACCATCAAGCATAAGTACTTTCTTGCCGGTTTGATCGCGAACAAACATCCGATGTCAAATGTGTCGTTAAAGGCTGATGTAAATCCGAGTGATTCTGTGGTTGTGAAAACAATGGGTGTGATGGCGGGTATCCCATTATCAGCAGTTCAGAGTGGCGAGGCAAACTATCAGTTTTACCTTGGACCAAATGAATATCACGTGATCGATAAGGTTCAGGCTGAAAACTTTGACCAGAACGTTTATCTGGGTTATGCATTCCTTAAACCAATCAACAAGTTCATTCTTGTGCCTCTTTTCAACTTCCTGGAAACATTTATTTCCAACTATGGTTTGTTGATTATCTGCCTTGTATTGTTTGTTAAAACATTGCTGATGCCGCTTACATACAAGTCGTATATGAGTATGGCAAAAATGAAAATGCTTGCACCTGAGCTGGAAGAGATTCGTCAGAAAAATCCTGATGATATGGCTAAACAACAGCAGGATCAAATGCAATTGTATCAGCAGGTGGGTGTGAGTCCGCTAAGCGGCTGTATTCCTGTACTTGCCACAATGCCAATTCTGTTCTCATTATTCTTCCTGTTTCCGAACCTGATCGAATTGAGACAAGAGCATTTCCTGTGGTCAAATGACTTATCTACGTATGATTCATTCTTCAAGTTGCCATTTACAATTCCTTTCGGAATCGGAAGCCACATCAGTTTGTTTACAATCATGATGACGGCTTCTAGTATCGGTTACGCTTATTATAACAACCAGATCACGCCAACGCAGCCAGGACCGGTCAACATGAAAATGTTGAGTTATATCATGCCATTGATGTTCATGTTCATCCT
>DASYHR010000592.1:0-4991 GCA_035998385.1 Dyadobacter sp.
CGAATGCCTCATTATTTACGATAATGGGGCGTTTTAATATAAAATCAGGCAAATGTCATTCGTTTCTTCTTTAGGCAAATATTTTTTCTGGCTGTTTACAATCGTCATTTTTTCGTGCCAGCCGGGACATGGTTCTCAACAGGAAAAAGTGCCTGTTACACAGAATCAACCTGCTGCAAAAAATCTCCGGGAAGCCAAACCATACCAGAAACCAGCCAGTGCGAAAACCGAACGAGCCATTCCTGAAAAAGCCTATACCCTGCTGGCTTACATCAGAAAAAATAACACTGCGCCGGACGGCTATGTGGGTGGACGGAGATTTGGAAATTATGAAAAACGACTGCCTCAGAAAGATTATATGAACAGACCTGCCAAATACAGAGAGTGGGATGTGAATCCGAAAAAGCAGGGCAAAAACCGGGGTGCCGAAAGATTGGTCACTTCCGAAAAAAGAGCATGGTACACCCGTGATCACTACGAAACATTTGAAGAATTAAAATAAGCATAACAAAGCTAACAAACACAATCCGTAAATTTGATATTCAACAGTCTGCACATTGATTTTATGAAAAACACACACTTTTTGCTTACCAGCGACACAGAAAACCTCAGAGAAATCTTTCCAAAAGCCTTTATTGGCGAGGTAAACGGACAAAAGGCAACGTCTATGAAGGAGTTTCATGAGCAGATCGGGCACGCGCTGCAATTCCCCGATTACTCAGGAAAAAATCTGGATGCATTGGATGAAATGATCAACGACCTGGAATGGATTAAACAGGAAGAGATTATCATCTATATCAGCCACTCGGCAGATTGGCTTTCAAAAGAAAAGGGCGATGACCGCATATTGACGATTCTGGACATTTTCGACGCCACTGCAGAAGACTGGAAGTGGATGGACGAAGAGGACGAATCTGATAAAAAAAGCCTGCGTATCGTTTTTGGTGATTCAGAAAGGATCCGAACGTTATTGGAAGAGCAGGAAATTCCTTTTGGCGCGGTGGTGTAATAACCGGTTTTGCCTTTTAACCTGGGTACCACCCGGATTTGCTTACCATCTACCGCTCAGACCACCTTTTGGGCGTTCAGACCGGAGCTCAAATCCTTTTTCCATTGTATATATCCCATAACAGCCAGCACTAAAAACACAAAATAGAGGATAGCGGTGAGGTGTAAGTCTTTGAAAAAATACATGGCTACGTAACACGCGTCAGCTACGATCCAGATAATCCAGTTTTCAATGTATTTACGAGCCATCATCCATTGTGCGATGAGGCTGGCAACTGTCAGTGCGGAATCGGCGTAGGATAAACTGGCATCGGTATACCTTCCCAGCAGAAAACCCCACGATAGTGTTGCCGCAATAAAAATAAGACTGAAAACGAGGTAAAGCTGCTTTGGAGTATTAGAAACGCTGATACCATCGTGGCTTTTTCCTCCATATTTCCACATCCACCAGCCGTACATACTCGTGAAAAAATAATAACCCTGAAGACCCATATCGGCATACAGATTGACCTGCCAGAATACAGCTGAATATAACACAGCATTTATAATTCCGAAAAGCCAGCCCAGCACATTCTGTCGTGTATTCAGATAGACGCATATTGCGCCGGTAATGAAGCCAAGGATTTCTAATGGAGTGGTACCAATGCCGTATAAGGAAACAGCCTCGTTAAGCCAGTCGATCATTGTTGTTATTTTGGGAAAGCAAATCAGGACAAAAGTCAGCACGATCCATAGTTCTGACCTGAAAATTACTACAATTCAGCATAAACATCATGTTCGAACCTTGTTTTACTTTATTTTTGTATAAAAATTGATGGCAGCAACAAAAGGAAAAATTCTGCTGTTATCTGTAAGTGCCGGACGGAGAATTTTCTGTAACGGCTTTTTGCATTTTCAGTGAGTAAACTGATCGCTGAAAAATAATATTGAATTTAAACCGGATTGGTACTGCTTTTGTTTCGGCCAGTATTCATTCAATTCTATAGCTACGTTGGAAGTTAAAGACCTATTAAAGCTTTACGGAGGAGACAGTTATCTTGATCTTTTCCTGACACAAATCAATTCCAAAAGTCCGGAGTTTGACCATGTTCAGATCAAAGGCCTTATTGGTAGCCTTGATGCAGTACTTTGCTCAGCCATCCAGCAGAAGAAAGCGGGGCCTGCCTTATATATATTGACGGACAGAGAAGAGGCTGCTTACTTTCAGAACGATTTACAAAATCTGCTCGGGAAAACGGAAGTTCTTTTTTACCCTACTTCGTACAAGCGACCTTATCAGTATGAGGAGGTGGATAATGCCAATGTGCTGATGCGGGGAGAAATTCTTAATAAGCTCAATGCAGGTAAACCCGGCAACTTCCAGATTGTAACTTATCCGGAAGCATTGTTCGAAAAGGTAATCAACAGGCGCTCGCTGAAAGCAAATACGTTTTCGGTTAAAGTAGGAGAAAAACTTGATCCCTCATTTCTAACGGAATTCCTGGGCACCTACGGTTTTGAAATGACTGACTTCGTTTTTGAGGCAGGTCAGTTTTCTGTTCGTGGAGGTATTATTGATGTATTCTCTTTCGCAAGCGAACACCCTTTTCGTATTGAACTGTTTGGGGATGAAGTGGAGACAATCCGCTCTTTTGATCCGGATACACAGCTTTCTATTGAAACTGCCAAGCAGATCAACATCGTTCCTGATATCCAGCAAAAGCTCACGCAGGAAACCAGAGAATCATTTTTCAGCTTTTTCCCGGAAAGTACCATTCTTTGGTTCAAGGATGCGGAAGTGTCGCTGGAAGTCATTGAAAAATGTTATGAAAGAGCGGAGCGCGCTTTGGAAGAAGTTACCTCCGGCGGTGTGCAGATCGTTTCAAACCCTCAGGATTTGTTCGAAACACGGAGAGGTTTTCTCAATCTCATCAAAAAGTTCAAGACGGTTGAGTTCGGTAAACGGTTTTATTTCAAAACAGAAAACCGCCTTCCCTACGCTTCAAAACCACAACCTTCCTTTAATAAGGATTTCAAACGCCTGTTGGATGACTTGCTTGACAATCAATCCAAAGGTTATGTAAACGTAATCGCATCCGAACAGCCCAAACAGCTGGATCGTTTGGAAAGGATTTTCAATGACCTGGATCCTTTCCTCAAATTTCAGTCATTGCATATATCGCTTCGGTCCGGATTCCTGGATGAAAACCTGAAAGTAGCGTGTTATACGGACCACCAGATTTTTGACAGGTTCTATAAATACAAGCTGAAAGAAAAATTTAGCAAATCGAAGGCAATTACCATGAAAGAGTTACGCTCTCTTCATGTAGGCGACTTTGTAACCCACGTCGATTATGGTATAGGCCGTTTTGCCGGGTTGGAACGAAAGGATGTGAACGGAAAAGAGCAGGAAGCGATCCGGCTTATTTACAGAGACAATGACCTGTTGTATGTAAGTGTGCACAACTTGCACAAAATAGCCAAGTACACAGGTAAAGAAGGCACTCCCCCTACGATGAGTAAGCTGGGCTCAGGTGAATGGGAAGCAAAAAAATCGAAGGTCAAAAAGCAACTGAAAGATATTGCTCACGAGCTGATAGCTTTGTATGCCAAACGCAGGCAGGCGCCAGGCTTTCCATTCTCTCCAGACAACTATATGCAGGCAGAGCTGGAATCTTCCTTTATATATGAAGACACGCCCGACCAGGCGACCGCGACAGCCAATGTGAAGGACGACATGGAAAAAGCACACCCTATGGACAGGCTTGTTTGTGGTGATGTGGGTTTTGGTAAAACGGAAATTGCAGTAAGGGCAGCATTTAAGGCGGTCTGTGACAGTAAACAGGTAGCTATACTTGTCCCTACGACGATTTTGGCCATGCAGCATTACAAAACTTTCACCGACCGGCTTTCCGATTTTCCTGCACGTGTGGGCTATATCAACCGTTTCAAATCTCCAAAAGAAATTAAGGACACGCTTAAACAGGCTGAAGAAGGGAAAATTGATATTCTGATTGGAACACACCGTATTTTGAATAAGGATGTAAGGTTCAAAGATCTGGGTTTACTGATCGTGGATGAGGAGCAGAAATTCGGAGTGAAAGCAAAGGACCGTCTGAAGGAGATGCGCGTGAACGTGGATGTTTTGACATTGACGGCCACGCCTATTCCACGTACGCTGCATTTTTCATTGTTGGGAGCGAGAGATTTGTCTGTCATTGCTACCCCCCCGCCAAATCGCCAGCCGGTAACCACAGAAGTACATACTTTCAGTGAAGAATTCATTCGCGATGCCATCAGTTTCGAAGTACAGCGTGGAGGTCAGGTTTTCTTTGTTCACAACCGGGTCAATGATATTGAATCGATTGCCAATATCATTATGCGTTTGGTGCCGGATGTTCGCATTGGTGTCGCGCACGGACAAATGGACGGCGATAAGCTGGAGAAAGTGATGGTTGCCTTTATCGAAGGTGAATATGACATTCTTGTTTCGACCAACATCATTGAATCAGGTATTGATATTCCGAATGCCAATACGATCATCATCAACTCTGCGCATATGTTCGGGCTCTCGGATCTGCACCAGATGCGTGGCCGTGTAGGTCGTTCAAACAGGAAGGCTTTCTGCTACCTTGTAACGCCTTCCATGGCAACATTGGCAAGCGATTCGCGTAAGCGCCTGCAAACGTTGGAAGAATTTTCAGAACTGGGAGACGGTTTTAAAGTTGCCATGCGGGATCTGGATATTCGTGGTGCAGGAAATCTTCTGGGTGCAGAACAAAGTGGTTTTGTTAATGATCTCGGATACGAGCTATACCACAAAATGCTGGATGAAGCGGTAAAAGAATTGAAAAATAATGAGTTCAAAGATCTGTTTGCCGGCACACTGAACTTGCCTGATAAGCTCGTAGCAGATTGCCAGATCGAAACAGATTTCGCGACACTGATTCCGGATGACTACGTCAAGAATATTTCCGAAAGACTTTCGTTATATACCCGCCTGG
>DASYHR010000642.1:0-5795 GCA_035998385.1 Dyadobacter sp.
CGCTATCAGCGTCCTGAAGACCCACTTTACAAGTTCCAAACAATTACTCATCACCACCTGCGACATCTCATCCGTTGCAGATACCATTTGTAACTAAGCCTGGCAGCAAAATCATTGATTATTTGCTAATATTGAGAGAAGATATCGAAGAATTTAAACATTTTACTGCAACTATGATCAATTCTGAACCTGGTTTTGGCAAAAAGATTCTGAGCTTTTTTATAAATGAAGAAGAAAAGCCGGAAAACGTCACTCCCGCTCCAAAAAATACAGACTCACCTCAGCAATCTGCTTCAGTCCAGGCGAAAACGGAAGTCCCGAAGGATGAAAAACAAAAGTTCATTGAGCACTTTGTTCAACTTCTTGAAAAAACGAACTTGCCTGGACCCGATTACTTCGAATACAAACAGGCACTTAAAAGCATGGACAACCTCGGGTTGCCGCAAGAAAAACAGTTTCAGGCAGCCTGGGCTAGTTTTAAAGCTATGTCAGGACAAACTGATACAGGCATACTCGTGACTTCGGCCAATCAGTACCTGGCAGCGCTGGATAAGGACCGCACCGCCTTCCTGAAAGATGCTGAAAAAGCACTGAACGACCGCGTTGGATCGCTGCGGGATGAGCATAAGAAGCTTCAGGATGCAAATACTGCTATGAGCCAGCAAATAACTGAACTGCAGAAAAAGATGGACGAAAACAGCAATCGCCTTGGCCAAATTTCAGGGGAAATTACCGGGCAAAGTGCCCGCATTAATCAAAATCGTGACAGTTTCGAGCAGACTTATAGCACTTTTACCGAGCAGATCAATGCTGATTTAAATCATATTAATACTTATCTCAAATAACAAAATGGCAACACCAGATTTTAGTCAGATCGGAGGTCCACAGGAGGATGGTTCACGACGATCGTATTGGAGCAAACCCGAAGGCATCACCTCTCTTCTTTTTATGGGTGCAGCAGGTGCTGCGGCATTGTATTTCTGGAACAAAATCGCCGGCTTCCTGATAGAAGTTACGCAGAATACACTGTATCTGGGCTTCCTGATGGCGATTTTAGCGGTTGTGATATTTCTTTTTACAAGTAAAGATGTACGTACGGCTGTATTTTTTCTCTTTAAAACGCTGATGAGGAAGATAACTGGGGTAGTTATCAAGCTTGATCCGATTGCGATCATGAAGATTTACATCGATGACCTTAAAGAGAAGCGTCAAAAAATGCAGGGACAGATTGATACGCTTGCGGGACAATTGATCAAACTAAACAAGAATATCAACCAGAATAACGAGCAGATTAAGCAGAAGTTTGCAGAAGCGAATAAGGCTGGAACCATGCTCGATCGTCCGGGAATGAAGGAAGTTGCATCTCTGGCAACCATAGAGGGAGCTGGCTTACAGGAGATGAACGAAAAACTTTTTCCGCTTCAGCGAAATATGAAAACTGTATTGGAATTCATGGAAAAGGTGAATAAGAGTGCAGATTACATTATTAAAGAGACAGAAATCAAAGTCAAACTTAAGGAAGCGGAATACAGAATTGTCAAAGAAAGCTCGAACGCACTTAGAACGGCCGTAAGCATATTCAAAGGTAATCCGGATAAAAAATTCTACTTTGACGAGTCCATGGAATACATCCAGGATGACATGAGCCAGAAACTGGGTGAAATGAAAAGAGCAATGGATTTATCTATGGATTTCATCAATGGCGTCGATGTTCAGAACGGGCTGCTGTCGGACAAAGGTCAGGCTATGCTGGAAGCTTATAACCATGGAGAATTTAAACTGATTCAGCTTGACGCCCCGCAAAGTCCTGCATCCAGAAATGTGGACGTTCCAAAAGAATCTGGCTACAAGGGATTGTTAGATTGATTTAACAATTTAAATTTAATAAAATAAACAATAATTAACATTTATAAATATGAAAAGATTAACCGTAGCAGGCCGACTATTAATTACAGCGCTGATATTGGGTGCTATCTTCCTGGGTTACAAATATCTGGGAGGACAGCAAGTGGTCGATCAAATGGCCGTTGACCGGGCTCAGTCACCTCAAACGGAAGCGACAGCGTCAGGCAGTGAAGCGGCAACTCAAGATCAAGGTGCTGACAATGAAGCCACAGATGGTCGCCAGAGCTCCTTTACATACACGCCTCCTACTCCTGTGGACGGTAAATTAAAAGGAGTTGTTGAACTTGGAGCAAGTGGTTTTAATTCATTTATAATCAAGGTTGACAATCAGAAAAGATGGAGCCTGGAAAAAGCTGAATTCGGAAACAGTCTGGTTACCGAAAATATGGCAACTGACGAAGATGTGCGTATCGGACTGAAAAAATACATTGGGACGATGCTTGATTATGGCGTGAACGCACGTGAAATTCACTTTGTAGTGAGCTCAGGTGCTGCGAAAGCAGAAGTAACGCAGAAAATCACAAAGGCTTTGAAGTCGCTTAACTATGTAGTGAATCAGGTAACACCCGAGCAGGAAGGTCAGCTGGCGTTAAAATCTGTTCTTCCAAACGATTATACTGATAAGGCATTTGTTGTCGACATTGGCTCAGGCAACACAAAAATATCCTGGTTAAATGGCTCTAAAATCACCGCGATTGAAACCTATGGCGCAAAGTATTTCCAGGATGGCACCGACGATTCAAAGGTATATCAGGAAGTCAATTCTAAAGCAAAACAGGTTCCTGCTAATCTCAGAAAAACATGTTTCATCATTGGAGGTGTTCCTTTTGAAATGGCGAAAGAAGTAAGGAAAGGGAAAGAACGATTTACGACGCTTAGTGCTCCAATTGCATATAGTAAATTAACAAATGCCAAGTCAAAATCAGGAGTTAACATTTATAAATCTATATCAGATGCCACTGGTTGCGAGCAATTCGTTTTTGACTGGGATGCAAATTTTACAATCGGATTTTTGTTAGGGCTGTAGCCTGTACAAGTAAGTAATCCCGGGGAATTTAAAATGTTATTGTAGCATATTTAAATTCCCCATTTTTATGTCTCTGTCATCTCGATTGAATTATGACCCTTTCCCAACTATTTGAATACATCTCACAGCGCCCCTGGCCTGCAGCACTTTATTTTATATCATTGCCATTTGTAACATGGCTTATCGGGATAGTAGCAACCGGAAGCAGGGAAGTGAAGTTCTGGAGTTACATTTATGCAGTCCTGGTTTATGCTGTATGTATCCCGGGAGTATTTGCTGTGACCCTGAATATCTACTTATTTTTATTTGAGAGGCAGAGCATCTGGCAGGCCAATGTCATTCTACAGTATCTACCGATCGTTTCGATGGCAATTTCACTAATTCTCATAAAAAGTAAGATTCCTTTCAAGCTTATACCGGGTTTTGGCAAGATTTCCGGATTTCTTATGCTCATTGCTGCACTTATTGGCGTGATGTGGTTTTTCGACAGAATACGCTTAGTAGCATTTACTTACGTTCCGTTCAGTGCAATATTGATAGGCTTTGTTCTTACTTTACTGGCGATCAGATTCGCGTGGAGCAAATTATTCTGAACAATAGGGCGTATGTTTAAATCTCTGCAAACAAAAATCAGGAGATTTCCCTCTTCGATTTGAACAACATCAAATAAGACATCAGAGCATCCGGAATGAACGGGGGAACTGTATTCTGAAATTATCTCGCACCCGACTCATAAATGTTTCCGATGATTTGATACCAATGAATCCTTTCTGAGTCGTGTGTTTTTGTTGTAAGCTACACACTGACCATCTATCCCGTGCAACTCAACAAACACCTGGCGAAATCCGTCGACTACTTCTGTACCTCCATTGACAACCCTGAAAAGGGAGGTCCAAAATATGTGATTTGATTAACTAAATTATACAGGTATCTTTGACGTTTACTGTACGATCATCTTTAATCAATAGTGGGCGCAAGCTACTCTGCGACACACGAATGGCCTCAAAAACACGCATTTTCGAGAAGCGAAAACTTCTCGGTCAGATTTACACACCTTCCTTCGTTGTCGAAAAAATGCTTCAGGATACAGGATTTTACGCCTTGTCTTCTGAAAAAATCAGTATCCTTGATCCGGCCTGCGGAGATGGTCGGTTCCTTGTTCCGATCGCTGAATACTATATTAAAACAACCCCGGAAGAAAAACTGAAGGATAAGCTTGAGCGTATTGAGGGATGGGATATTGATCCTGCAGCTATTGCCTTATGCCGGGAAAATCTGAACGCGCTTCTGGATGGAATATCCATTCCAATCAACTGGAATCTGAAAAGAAAAGATGCACTGAGAGGCTTGAATGCCAGGAAAAAGTATGATCTGATTGTGGGAAATCCGCCGTATGTCCGGATACAAAATGTAGCACCGCAGCAACGCAAATTTGTCCAGGATAACTACAGCTTTTGCAAATCCGGCTCCACAGATATATATGTCGCGTTCTTTCAGTTGGCACATAGCCTATTGAAAGTAAATGGCTTGTGTGCATTGGTTACGTCAAATTCATTCCTTACATCTCAAACAGCGCTTTCGCTAAGAGCCTTCTTCGGGCAAAGCAGGGTTCTTAAACAGATCACGAATTACGGAACGCAGCGGATTTTTGACAACACGGGCACCTATGCGGCTATTACGATCTTCGGGAACGTAGCCAAAGACGAATTTTCCTACGAACTGGTTGATCCGAAGGATATTACCAGGCGAAGAAATATTCATTGTGCCGAAATAGCAGATCCCAATCAGTGGCATTTATCTGTAGATCAGGCGCAGAAAATGGATGGAATCAGACTGGGGGATTTGTGTCAGATCTCGATAGGACTCTCGACCCTTGCCGATCACATTTACCTGCTAAAACCAGTAGGGAAAGGGTCAAGCCTGACGGAAGCGATCACCAAAACCGGGCACTTTCTATTGCTGGAAAATGACATTCTGAAACCCATTATTAAAGGATCGAAGCTTAAATCAAGTGGCGAGCCTATAACAGAAATGATTATTTTCCCCTACGAAAAAGATCAAAAAGGGAAATTCAGAATTATTCCGGAGCCTGACCTGGCTGCAAGGTTTCCCAGAGCATACAACTACCTGTTGAGCATGAAATCGGAATTGTTGAACAGGGACAACGGGAAGATTAATAGTGTCTCCTGGTATGCTTTCGGGCGTTCTCAGGGACTTGATAGCGCCTTTGGCAGGAAGATCATCTTCTCCCCTATTAATAATTACCCAAACTTCATTTTATACGATAATCCCGACTGTACAGTCTACTCCGGATACTTTCTAAAATTCTCCGGCGATTACGAAAAGCTACTACAACAGCTTAATTCTCAACGTATGGCAGATTTCGTTGCCGTTGCCGGACGGGATTTTCAGGGCGGATACAAGGGCTACAACAAAAAGGTAATAGAAAATTTTATAGTTGCAGATCTGACAGCGGATTGCGACCAAAGTCCCGAAAGCAAGACTGCGGATGCATCCATTTAGACTGAACACACGATCGAATTAAAAACATTGTTAACCATTCTTCGCCAATGAAAGAAAAAACAAGAACCGGATTTACCGGTTACCAATATTTTGTCATTGCTATCCTTGCCTTCATCCAGTTCACAGTTGTACTGGATTTTATGGTTTTATCGCCATTGGGCGCCATCCTGATGCCTGAGCTTTCTATATCCACTGCACAATTTGGACTAGTCGTGTCTGCTTATGCTTTTAGCGCAGGCGCCTCGGGGCTTTTAGCTGCTGGTTTCGCTGACAAGTTTGACCGGAAGAAATTACTGCTGTTCTTTTACACAGGTTTTGTGATCGGTACCTTACTTTGCGG
>DASYHR010000785.1:0-2112 GCA_035998385.1 Dyadobacter sp.
TTATCGATTTGAGTTTTCTGCAGGCAAAAGACCGCGAAAAGGATCTTGAAATCAGCCGTGATTCAGCGTTTGTCAGGCCTGCTGCCAACTCCGTATTGGGAACAAGCTTTAAAGTAAGTTTCCTTCAATATCTCCAGGTATTTGGCGATGGTGGTGTGAGCGTCTATACCCGCGACAGTCGATCGGATCTGATGGTAGAAATTGATTCGACTCAGAAATTGATAAAAAGCGTTGCAGACATCCTGAAAGTGAACGGAACAACCGAGTATTACGTGGCTTATAACGGAGGAGCGGGTTACACAGGTAAATACTTTTCTCTGAAACTGATCTACCGCTATGTGGATCCTAATTTTCAGTCGATGGGTGCTTATTTTTTTCAGGACGATCTGAGAAACATTACCATCAATCCTTCCTTCAATGCATTAAAAGGAAAACTCAGATTTATGGGAAGTTTCGGTATTCAGAAGGATAATGTAAAAAAAAACAAAGCGGCTACCACGAGCCGGATCATTGGTCTCGCCAACTTGTCATGGGACTTGAGCGATCGCTTTGGGCTGGACGCCCACTACGCCAACTATACTTCCAACGCCGAGCCAACAGTAACCCTGGTCGAAAACAGATATCTGCTCGCACAAACCAACAGTAATGTATCGGTAACTCCGCGACTTATTTTACCCGGCAAAACAATGACCCAGGTCGTAATCCTGTCCTACAATCTCAGCAGTTTGAAAGACTTAAACAAGGATACATTACAAACTGCGAATATACTGTCACAGGTCATCTTTCTGAATCACAACCTTACCCTCAATAGTTTAGGACTGACTGTAATTTCCGGGCTGAACTACACCTCTAACGAACTTGCAGCTGGTGCGATCAAAAATTACAGTATAAATCTCGGATTTTCAAAGTCATTTCTGAAAAACAAACTGGCGCTCAGTAGTAACAACAGCTACATCATTTCAAAACCGATTCAGGGCAATGGCAGAATATGGAATCTGGGCGGCAACGTTGCCTATGTACCTACCAAAGGGCACCGCTTTGCCTTGCGCATCAACGCAATGGACAACAGTCTGACATACGCTGACAAGGAACCGGTTCGCTATTCTGAATTAACAGGTGAATTGGGCTACACATTCAACTTCTGACATTATGAACAGGCTACTATTATCTTTTTTATTTTTATGTAGTTGTTTGAGTGCAATAGCGCAAAACACTGCCGTAAGGTTGACTTTGAACGTACTACCACCCTATTCCACCAGCCTTACCGACTATCGGCCTTCTCCGTCGGGACCGGGAAAAATGATCGTTACGGTGCAAAATCTCGGGCATCAACAACAGCGTATCTACATTCGTGCAGAGGTGCGGGGAGAAGACAACGGGGTACGTATTTACACGAGTCCGGACTACGTACCAGCTACGCCAATTGTTCTCAATCCTTTGGAAACCAGACAGCTGTTTCCTGACGAGATCATGCAGTTGTACGACCCGAACCGTCTCGTATACATCGGAGCCGATCAGCGCCAGATCCGCAATTCGGACAGGGTTCCCGAAGGCATGTATTCCATTTGCGTACGCGCCTACGACCACACATCCGGAAGAACCCAGGTGCCGGTATCCATGGCAAGTCCGGCTGGCTGTGCCACAGTATTTATGCGCAACACAGAACCTCCTATTCTGATTCAGCCGTTTCAGGACGCTGAGGTGAAAGCATTCCAACCGCAAAATGTCATTTTTTCGTGGACGCAGCCTGCAGGCTCTGACCTCAGCACCCGCTACAGACTACGAATCGTCGAAATGTTTGAAGGTGACGGCAGACGTATAGACCATAACGTAATTTACGAAGCATCGGGATCTCCCATCTTTGATCAGGAAATTACAGGTAACACCTATGTATATGGACCGGCCGATCATGCACTTGTTCCGGGTCGCCGGTATGCGTGGGCAATTTCTGCGGTCGATCCTACAGGCGGCAATGCATTCCGGAATAATGGTAGAAGCGAAGTCAGGGCATTTCTGTACAAGCCGTTTCTGACTGAGCAAATTTCTTCGGCTCCCATTCCGAAAAAAGACAAACCTGCCAAAGCAGGGAAAGTTGCGCTTTCATCTGTAAGA
>DASYHR010001007.1:0-2651 GCA_035998385.1 Dyadobacter sp.
GTATTCGAAAGCCTGAAAATAGCGCAGACTAAGATTGAAGAGATTGTCGAAAAGATTTCCGAGTCAGCGGACAATGTAATTTCCTTGACCTGCTTTCCTTATATTAAAAATACGTCAATTTAATCCTGATTTAGTATAACATTATATTGTATGGTCCCATATATGCCAAATACAAAGAATTGAAGCGCTGGGATGGTCCGTTGGGTTTACCCACTTCCAGAATCCTCGATACGCCCAAAAAGGCAGTCGATGGTGGAACATACGGAACATTCAGGAATGGAACGATATGGAATACACCAGCTACTAAAACTACTGCATTATGGGGTAAAGTCCTGAAATTATACGCTGCAGTAGACTACGAAAGGAGCTGGCTGGGCTTTCCAATTGAAAGCTGCGATCCCAACAAAGGCGATGCAAACCAGAAAGTTGCATTCGTGAAGGGAAGCATTGGTGTTGGGAGCAACGGTACTTGCGGAAACTACTATGATGCTTCAGGGCTGTCTAAACTACAAAATGGGTCCAGTCCGGGTAGCGGCATTCCGCCATGCTACTAAATCTGCACAAGAAAATTTGAAATTCTCCTCCTGTCAAACACAGTGCATTAAATCTACAACAAGTTTAAGACGAGGACACTGCCGCCAGTATTTATAAGTATATTTTTTCACCCTTTAAACATTTGACGATCATGAGCAATTGCAATGGAATCGAATTACAGTTTGGCGGAAAGAAAATCTGCCTGAAAGTATATTACGAACGCCCATGGTGGTGGAAATGGCCAATACCTCCCGAAGATTGGCAAACAATGGATCCCAGGAAACGAAGAATCCAGGACTTCACCCAATTACCACTCACCAATCCACAGGATATACTGGAAGTAAACAGCCATCTCGATGATTTTATAAGCCAAAAGATCATTGATAAAGCCACTCTGGTTGACTTGGTTAACCTGCAGCATATGAAAGGTATAGTCAAAAATCTTAGTCCTGAATATTCAGAAAAGCTGGAAAGTGTATTGAATGATTTTCAAGAACAAATAAGGGACAAAATAAAAATTGGCGAGGGATTACAAAAGTAAAATTCAGAAGCAGATAGCAAGCTTGAATACAGCAAACGTTGTATTGAAACGCCGGACTTCAACCCCGGCGTTTCTCCGTTTAATAGATATTATCACCATTCGATAATAACTTCTGTGATTATTCTGAATGAATGCCGTCCTTTGACAGGAAATGAGGCGGGATGTACTTTCCGGATAGAAACCAGGTGTATAAGTTGCTGACAAAAAATGATATTTGATTGTCAGCTAAAATATTTTAAAAAGAATAACTTTTCTAATAATCGAAAGTTTCTCTTTTACCGTAAGTTTTGTTTGGATATAACGGGGTTGAGGCTGAATATGAAAAAATGAGGAGATTCATTGCAACTATTTGGCCCAAAATGTGCTCTTAGTATTACAACTGTAAGTTTTGTCAACAAATATTGGGCGCTTGTCTATGAAAAATTTTTTTACCTGGATCATAGGACTCGTACTTTTAAGCCTCTGCGTTTTGGAGAAAGAGGCAAAGAAAAATGCGGTTTTGATGCAAAATGAAAATGGTAATGATATGGTGGAGGTGGACTCAGCCATACAACAAAAAATTGAAAATCAACCTCTTATAACTTCCGGCATAACTATAAACAAAGAAAATTTTGCAAGCGACACACCTGATATGGTCGACGCCCGCAAAATTACCTTCGGTGATTCTTTAAGTTTTTTGTAGACCTAACCTGGCAGGTTCAGGGATTATCAGCTAAATAATCCCATGATGTCCTCCTGACTCAATTTTTTGATAAAACCAGATTCTCCACCTACCAAATCTTCGGCCAGGTCTTGTTTACGTCTCTGTAGCAATATGATTTTTTCTTCAATCGTGTCTTTGCAGATCATTTTATAAGCAAATACCTTTCTCGTCTGCCCGATTCTGTGCGTACGGTCAATGGCCTGGCGCTCTACAGCCGGGTTCCACCATGGATCCACGAGATATACATAGTCAGCCTCTGTAAGGTTCAACCCAACACCCCCTGCTTTAAGACTCATCAAAAATACCCTGCAAGTCTGATCATTCTGGAAGCGGCTTACACGTCCTGCTCTGTCAACTGTCTGGCCATCGAGGTATTCGTAAGGAATATTCATCTTTTCCAGATGTTGTCTGATCAGATCCAACATACCCAGGAACTGGCTGAAAATAAGTATTTTGTGGTTTGAAGCATTTTCCTCAATTTCTCTCGTGATCTCTTCCAGCTTAGCCGATTCATTTCCATAATCTTCGTCACCGGAAAGAATCGAAGGAGAGTCACATATCTGGCGCAATTTCAACAGAGCCTCCAGAATCAGGAAGCTGCTCTTATTAAGGCCTTCTGTAGCCAGTTTTTCAGCAATTTCCTGCTTATATTTCTCTCTGAAAGTGTCATAAACCTTCCTCTGTTTTTTACCCATTTCACAGAACAAAATTGTTTCTGTTTTGTCCGGTAAATCCGTTGCAACCTCTTCCTTGGTTCTTTTGAGCATGAAAGGGTACACCAGGCGTCTCAGTTCTTCCGACTTCTCTTTGTCCTGGTATTTATCAATCGGAGTTGCATATTCCGTCCGGAAAAAGTCTGCATGTCCCAGCATT
>DASYHR010000817.1:0-4090 GCA_035998385.1 Dyadobacter sp.
AATGTGTATGATCAAAAGAGTTTTGCTGCTTATAGCAACGGGTTGAAACTGCCTGTAAAAGAGGACGGCTCCGATCCTGTTTTCAGAAAGTACATGGAGTTCAAAAAGTTTACCGTGGACCAATGGTCGGAGCGGTTGAATAAGCTTGTGAAGTCTAAAAACAAGCAGACGGCGATCTGTACCTATATGGACAAACATGTTGATATCATCCGCCACGAATCTCAAAACAATACATCCTTACCATACTGGCCTTACACGGCTTCAGATAACGTGTCGAATGCGGGCAATTCTTATCCCGATCATATCATCAGCAACGCCTCGATCCAGCAAATCTCTTTTCAGTCAAGGTTCAATGCCGTGGAACCGATGGAGGTGCAGATCCGGCTCTATGAGAACATTGCTAACGGTTCGGGGCTCGATCTGAGCATGGCAGGCGATACCCGCGGTTATGAAGACGAACGTAATTTTGATGTGATCAGAAAGGTATATACCCATCACAAAAAGTTTGAGCCTTATTACGGCAATTACAAGTCGGTGGCCAAAGTAGCGGTGATTGCACCGGGCTCGTGGGTGCACGGCGAGCAGGGGCAGGAGTACCGTGGCATATCACTGATTCTCAAAGAAGCTCATATTCAATTTGATGTAATTGAGTTTACTCAGATCGCCAAACTGGCCGACAAAATCAAAGGTTACCAAACTGTGATTTTTCCTGAAATTACCAATGTGCCGGAAGAGGCGTTGGAAGTCCTCAAGCAGGCAGCTGCGGGAGGGACCAACCTAATCGGTACCAATCGCTCTTTCGCGACCTATCCGGCGTTTCTTTCGGAAGTTTTCGGAGCAAAGGTGGTCAGTAAAGACCACGATGGAGCCGGTAACTATCTGGTTCCGGATCAGCAACTGTTCAAAAGATTCTCGCTGCAAAAGATGTTGTTCTGGAAATTTAATCTGGGGTTGTATGATTTCAGCGCTGCAGACGAAAAGTTCTTTTCCATCCTGAGCAGTGGTCGTCCGGGTCCTCCCGAAATCATTGGTGGCCATGATCCGACCGGTTATTACGCGATGGGTGTGAAAAAACATGCCAAAAGCAAAGCCGTGTTGTTGCCGATCAATGTCGGTAGATTATACTTCCTACATGGCTATCAGGAACATAAAAATATACTGCTGGAGGCACTCGACTACGTCATGCCCGATGCAAACCGACAAGTGCAGACCAATGCGCCCGCAAAAGTAGAGGTGATCCTGAAGGAATATGCACGTAATACACCGGAAAATCGCAAAACGCGCCAGATGGAAGGTTTGATCCTGCACCTTGTAAACATCACGGGTTTTAGCGGCAACACCTATTTTGAGCCGCTTCCGGTTTTGGATCTGAAGTTTACCCTTCAATCTGGTTTCAAACCAGCCAAAGTTTTTGCCATGAATACAAAAAAACCAGTGAAGTATACCTGGAAAGACGGCTATTTGACGCTGGACCTAAACCGGCTGGAGGACTACGAGGGGATTGTGATCTCGAAGAAATAATGCAATATTGAAAATAGGTAAAGCCACTTCTACACGTCGCAGAAGTGGCTTTACTTTTGGAAGACTAATATTCCCCCGGCTGCAAATGTGTACTGATCGCAATCCGGTTCCAGGCGTTGATCGTGACAATCATCATAATCACTTGTGCCAGATATTCTTTGCCAAGCGTGGCTTCAGCCTTTTGGTATAATTCGTCAGAAATTCCTCCCTGGTGAATCAGAGTCACGGCTTCCGTCAGGGACAGTACAACGCGTTCCTCCTCAGTATATAAACTTGTTTCTCTCCAGGCATCGAGTAGCACAATACGCTGCATACTTTCTCCCAGCTTGATTGCATCTTTGCTGTGCATATCCAGGCAGTAAGCGCAGCCATTAATTTGTGACGCCCTCAGTTTGATCAGCTCCTTATGGGTTTTGCTCAGTTTACTTGCTTTTAAATAACCTTCCAAACCGTACATTGCTTTAAAAGCCTCCGGTTGCAAGGCATTCATATTGAATCGATTTTCCATGATTCCCTTTGTTTTTGTGTTGTTTGATTAACAAAACAAAGGTCGTAGATGTGGCTTTGGAAAAACTTAAGCTGGTTTAAGAAACGAGGGGTGGGGGATGTTGGTAAATATGGGTTGGCGAAAGATTGTCCAAATTAGTAACCTTTGCGGATCAATTCGTTTTCAAGGTCAAGAAAAGAGTCTCGCACTTTTTGACCGTGCGGACATTGTTTGTGAATCAAAATTGACAGATAAGAACAGTCGCCATCGTTACCGCAAATTCTGTTATCAATCTTGTTGAAATTTAACTCAAACATGTTGCCAATCTCGGCATACCAGGTTGCAAAAAGCTTGTTTCGAAAGCGATGTTTTCCATCCGATGTACTGCAAATGGACATAAAACAAAATCTTGGATCATTCTCCAGTGCAGCATTGAGAATGGAAAAAATAGTGTCTCTAATTCTGGGATCCGCCTTCGGTAAGTCTGTTTCTAAGGAGCTGTCTCGTATTTTCTCAAAACCATGTGAAACAATGAAGGCATTGATGTCAATGTAGGATGGGAAATAATCGCTGGCCTCTGTAAAATACAGAAGATATATGGAACAGTCGGCAGTGATAAATTGATAGCCCTGGTTAGTCGACTTGTAATTATAGGGGTTTAACGAACCTGATACCTCGTGCATTTAGCTCTTTTTCAGATACTTCACCCCGGATAAATTTACTTACAACTATTTTGTCTTGCTTTAATTTTTGAATTAAAGACTCAGAAGACTTTGACCGTGTATCGTCCGGATGTATCTGCTTAGTGTGATGTGCCATGATGAAGTTCGTTATGTTTGGCAATGCAGTTATTACCTCACAAATATAACAACAGTATAAGGATTTCCGTATAGCAAATGATAACTTCTTTTCTTACAGGTATTTGTATCAATTTTGTCATCTGGTTACTTATGTAAATTCTGTCGTAAATATCATGTATTCATATAAGGTAGATATATGATTGGAAAAGAAACGAAATAATTACAACCATTTACCCTAAAACCTTTTCCTATCAAAAACCATTAAACCAGATGACTATGAAAGCCATTTTACTTATGACGTGTTTATGTGTGATACTTGCTTGTACAAAGGAAGAGCCGCGAAGCGAATGGGAGACATTCGACTTTACCACATTTTCGCTCGAGGCACCATCTACCTGGAAACCATTCACCAGCCAGGGTTACGATTCCAAAGTTGGGGGTGTCACTAACGGGAAAGACACATTGTTTTACGATTATGGGATGTATTCCAACCGATTCACAACGGAAACTTCGCAAACACATGTCATTACAGAAATAGATCGCCAGGGTTATCCGACAAGAATGGTAAAACCCAAAAAGCCCGGCAATGGCGTGATAGGCATCTATTATAATCTGGGGAATACATTCCGGCTCACACTTTACGGCCGCAGTGCCAATGAAAAAACGTTTGTCCAAATTCTGGAATCTGTCAGGATTAAGTAGTCGTCAGGGCGTGTCTTGTCCGGTCGCGCTCAGCACTCACGGATACTTTTGATAAACAAGCAGATTTATTTATCCCAATACCATTGCAAGTCCTGCTTGTTCTGCACTCGGGCATAATCAGCGCAATTTTTGATCCCTGATAAGTTACCGTCATGGTTCTGTAACGTACAGGATAGGAGCAACCAACTACGATGGCATAATATTGATACACATATACAGACAGGTTAGCATTCTAATAAGCCTGGGAGTTTATCAAGCATGAGATATTTGTCAGCATGAAGGAGAACGAGAAGGATTTAAGCCCGGACGACGTCGACCGGATCATTGAAATGGCATGGGAAGACAGGACGCCTTTTGAGGCAATTAAAGCCCAGTTTGTATTAAGCGAACAGCAAGTGATCCGTTTAATGCGTAACGGAATGCGCCCCCGCAGCTTCAGAATGTGGCGTGAGCGTGTACAAGGCCGCGCCACCAAACATATGAAATTGCCACAGAGCCAGGATATGCGATTCAAATCAAATATGCAAAGACAGATCAGTATGAACAAGATAAGTAAACGAGTGTAAAGACATATTTCACA
>DASYHR010000825.1:0-3715 GCA_035998385.1 Dyadobacter sp.
AAATATAAGGCTTCTTGAAAAAAAGGGAGGCAAAAGTGATCGAAAGGCAATAAAAGGCGACTTAAAAATTGCTGTTCTGGTTTGTTCTGATACGATCTCTGCTGGCTTCGGGGAAGATAAATCAGGTAAAAAAGTGATTGAAAAACTACAGGCACTTTCTTTGGATATTCAGGATTATGGCATCGTAAAAGATGATAAAGATTTAATTCAGGAAAAACTTAAAGGTTTGGTTGCGAATCGTTACGATCTGGTGCTGATCAGTGGCGGAACGGGGCTCTCAGAAAGAGATGTAACTCCTGAAGCAGTGAGCGAACTTCTGGACAGGGAAATTCCCGGAATTGCCGAAGCCGCAAGACAGTACGGTCAGGAACGCATTCCGACATCCATGCTTTCCAGATCGGTCGCCGGGCTGATTCAGAATACACTGGTTATCGCAATGCCAGGGAGCACAGGAGCAGTTACCGAATACATGGATGCGCTTTTTCCGCACGTATTACATGTTTTTAGTGTTATCCAGGGAACCCGCCATTCACTTTAACAAAACTTCGGGTTCCGATCTTTAGCAATGATGTCTATTCAGGATACATTTGGCCGTAAGCACACTTATCTGCGTATATCGCTAACG
The DNA here is from genome assembly GCA_035998385.1 of Dyadobacter sp. Lineage (GTDB taxonomy): Bacteria > Bacteroidota > Bacteroidia > Cytophagales > Spirosomataceae > Dyadobacter. The sequence continues at coordinate 626 of DASYHR010000825.1, forward strand.
GATAAGTGTAATCTGCGTTGTACCTACTGTATGCCGCAGGAGGATATGCAGTTTATGCCGTCCAAATGGTTGATGCAAGCTGACGAGGTCGAGGAATTGGCTCGTATTTTCGTAGAGATGGGTGTTGATAAAATCCGGCTTACCGGAGGGGAGCCGTTGGTGCGTAAAGATGTAGGTGATATTATCCGGCGCTTAGGAAAACTTGACACATCTTTGACCCTCACAACAAACGCGGTCATGATAAACGACTATATTCCTGAGCTGAAAAGTGCAGGAGTCCGATCGCTCAATGTAAGTTTGGATACCCTGAATGAAGATCAGTTTCGTGCTATCACAAAAAGAGACCATTATCAACAAACAAGAGATAATATCGCATTGTTGTTGTCGGAAGGCTTTACCGTAAAACTGAACACCGTTGTGATGCGTGGTGTCAATGATCATGAAATCAACGATTTTGTAGGTCTTACGCTCGATAACCCCAATCTTCATATCCGGTTTATTGAATTCATGCCCTTCAGCGGGAATCAATGGGATATGTCAAAAATCGTATCTCATCAGGAATTGCTTTCCGGTATCAGTAATGTATTTTCATTTCGTCAGCTTATGGCAGAGCCCAACGATACCGCCCGGAGGTATCAGGTTGAAGGTGCTGCAGGTACATTTGGAATTATAGGAACGGTAACACACCCGTTTTGCTCAGGTTGTAATCGCATCAGGCTCACCGCCGACGGTAAACTGAAAAACTGTCTCTTTGATACCTCGGAGATAGATCTGCTTACACCTCTCCGTAATGGAGAAAATGTCCGTCCGATTATATTGGATCACTTCGCTAAAAAACATTTCGCTCATGGAGGCCATGTAGGTTTTGGAGACAAAACCGCCAAGTCGGACTATGAGCAAAACCGGACTATGATTGCTATAGGTGGGTAAGTAACCGTTCGTCATTGTTTTTTACCTTTTATCAAAACCGTGCAACACGCCGGGGCATGAAGACATCATTGGTGAAATATTTAAAAATTTACACCTGAGTAACCTTCATAGCCATGAGAAAATTATTAAGAAACTTCGCCCTTGCCGCTTGCGGTATTGTTCTGTTCAACGCATCGTCTTTCGCTGTTCCTTTTGATATTAAAAAAGAATGTAAAAACAACAGTTGTGAGAATTTCAGTGTAGGTATGTACCGCGTAAAAAATACACTTACAATGAACGTATTGATGGAGAAGCAGAAAGGGGAGATTGTAAAACTACGTTTGCTGGACAGTAAAGGGAAAGTTGTCCATGAGGAATCCATTTCGAAATCACTTCAAAAATTTGGCAGGAAATTGAATTTTTCAGAAGTTACAGATGGGAAGTATACGCTTGAAATATCCGATGAAAAAGAAATGATCGTGAAAAACATCAACCTCACCACAAACGAGGTATCAGAAGCTCCTGGCCGTACATTAGTTGCTATGAACTGATCATAAAAAAGCGGTTACAGTCAGAGGTGTAAACTCGATCTGTAACCGCTTTGTTTATTGGTTTTTACTTGCTGTAGCCCATGCTTTTCAACCAGCCTTCCAATGCTGCCGGCCAGTTTCCGAGCGATCCTTTTCCTTCTGTACGAAATCCGTATCCGTGCCCGCCTGCAGGGTACAAGTGCATCTCAGCCGGTATCTTAAAATTCTTCAGTGCCAGATAATATTCGATACTATTCTCAACCGGAACGGCACCATCATCCATCGTGTGCACTAAAAATGCTGGCGGCGTCTTCGCTGAGACCTGGAGCTCGTTTGAATAGTATTTGATTAATTCCTCTGACTTGTCGGGGCCCAGCAGATTATCTCTTGAGCCACCGTGCGATATTTTTTGAGACAAAGAAATAACAGGATAAATCAATAGTGAAAAATCGGGTTTGGCCTGCTCAGAAGCTTTTGCGCCCATGTTGTAATGTGTGGATAATGTCGCTGCAAGATGTCCGCCTGCAGAAAAACCCATCACACCAATTTTTGAAGGATCAATATTCCATTTGGCTGCATTTTTACGAATCAGTTCCATTCCCTGCATCGCATCCATCAGCGGCACCTCATGCTGTTTAATCATTGCCTTTTCATTGGGCAGGCGATATTTAAGAACAAAGGCTGATATGCCACGGTCGTTAAACCATTTGGCAAAATCACTTCCCTCGTGAGAAGCAGCCAATATCCCGTATCCGCCACCCGGGCAAATCATTACAGCTGCGCCGGTTGCCTTCTCTTTAGGCGCAATATAGGCAGTAATTGTTGGTACGGTTACGCCGCTGATCCGAAGGATTCCCTTATCATCTGTGACAGATTTTTCCTCTACATCACTGGTTTTAGAATTAGGTACTTTGCCATCAGGCCAAAGATTGATAACTTCGGTTTGAGCCATAGATTGAAAAGCAAAAGCGGTAAGGCTTAATGCAAGAAGTGTTATAACTTTAATTTTCATTGTTGTAGTTTTTTTGAAAAGACGCGTCATTGGGCGATATACCCTGTTAATCTGTAACACATCAAATCATGATAATCCGAATTGTCAGAATGACCTTCGCCGAAGGAAATGAAATAGCTTTCCGCAATATTTTTGAAGCACATTACGATACGATTCTGAGCATGCAGGGCTGCAGTCATCTTGAGCTATTCCAGGATATAGATGATCCTTCTGTATTTGTCACATACAGTCACTGGGATTCGGTTCAGGATTTGGATGCCTATCGGCAGACTGACTTTTTTGCCGGCGTATGGAAGAAAACCAGAAAACTGTTTAAAGATAAGGCTGTTGCATTCTCTGTCAAACGGGTTTAGTGGTACTTACTGTCTGGCCGGGTTGATCATAATGTGCGCACGATGTGTCCCAGGGTCCATGATCCATGGCATTCCTTCGGCGTCTGGTTTCAGCGGAAGGCCTGTGCTTTCTGCTGTGGCGAATGGTATATAAATCACATAACGTAAATAGCTGTTCTTCAAAGCACCTGTAGCCGTATCGTAGTGGTCTTTTTTTCCTGAAAGAACATATAAGGTCGAAGGTTGTTTTGGCATTTTAAGCGAGCCATCTTTCACCTCTTTTTCTCTTATATCAAAAATATCTTTT
>DASYHR010000841.1:0-2681 GCA_035998385.1 Dyadobacter sp.
AGAATGAATACAGGTTTGAAAACCATGTAAAAGTAGCAACTGGTTGCCAGCAGAAGCATCCATCGCCCGCGCCACGACAAGCTGAAATAGGCCAGCGTGACAACAATAAAAAACAGTATAAATTGAATAGAATTAAACAGCATCAGTTAAATAGTACGCGCAGTTTGCTCTCTTAATTTAAAAAACATTAACCCGGTTGTCTGTTGTAATCAGACTCGTTTTTTCAGTATTGACCACCCAAAACCCTATTCTGTATCTTCCCGGTTTAATGGTCCCCTTTGGACACCTTACCTCACTCCCATTGTTTGGCATTTTGAAAAGATACAAATTGGCGTCTGACTCCAGCACTGCATAACGTTTTCCGGCCGGTAAACTTTCGGGCTTGGTAGCAATGTGCAATATCTCATCCGGTTCATCTTTCACCTCGACAGAAAGTGTTGTGCGCCGTTCGCCATTGTTCAAATCAATAGTCAATTCATCGCGGTGGATTACTGGTTCAGGAATTTTGTAAATACCGTATCGTTCAATCTTACTGAAAGTTTCGGCTGCCATGGTCTCGAAACCGGTATTTTTTGTGGCACCCAGGCCCAGTCCATTTCTTTTCTGGTTGAAAGCAAAAGCCTTGCGTGTTTCCGCAGTTTCCTTCACAATAGGCAAATAATTGAACAAAGTAGAGGCCCACAATCCCGCCCCAACCACGCTACATATGACCAAAAAACTTAACTTCCTTGACTCCGGAACGGCCTGCAAAACAAGCAGATAAATCACAGATACCAATACAGCCGGATACATTTTGTAAGTACTCCATAAGATGATGAAGGGATCAAAGCGGGTTCTGAACACTACAACCAACAACATACTGATGAAGACGTAAATCAATGTTCCCAACCAGAATGCATTGTAACGGCTCGCTCCGTTTTGTTCCGGAAATAATTTTGTTAACCGCGGTGCCCATGAATCAGGAATCCATTTCTTCCAGAATGGGGATTGAGACAAAATAGCAATAAACCAGAGCACGAAAAGTACAAATAACACTAATCCTGCCAGCGTAGGCAATATCATCCTCTGTGAAAATGTACGGTTCGGTATGATATCAAAATCGCCACCCAGCATGGTAAAAAACGCGATGAACGTCCTGACCGGATATTGAAGAATGTAGGTAAAAGCTTTGTCGTTGCCTTGTACAAAGTCATGTCCGTGGAAGTATAAGAAGATGGCTAATGCTCCTGCCAACAGCCATAAAATCGTATCACGCCACCGAAGTTGAAACAATAGCAACACCACACCCGATGGCCATACCATCATTCCGTTACCCATACTGAAGGTATCGATCCAGGCAAGCAATACGGCCAGAAAGAATGAAAGAATACTATTTCGGGAAAGAAAATAAAAACTCATGACCGACAGTACAATCACCATCTGGTATTGCATAGACATAATGGTCATGAAAGTCGATGCATAAGACTGAAAGTTAAAAATCAGGAATGCAACAGGCAACAGGTAATACCAGCGCCCTTTCTGTTTCAGGTAACTGTAACTGATAAAACAAAACAAAACCAGCACGCTCAGATTACCACAAAACGACAGCACTCTGAAATTGAGCCCACCCGAGAGAATATACTGCGCCAATACGATGATACGTGCAGTAAGTACACGATGCTCATTGTTAGGTCGGATAATTGCTTCCCAACGCTCAGCCCAGTTCGCTCCTTCAATCCAATTGACCAGAAAATAAGGAATATTTTCAATGTCATCGAACCAGGGAATATCAATACTGTAGAGGACCGAAAAGTAGTAAAATGTAATAATTACGAATACCGGCAATATGCCCAGTAGATAGACTAATGAACGGTATTTAGTATTGACGATATCATTCATTTTTACTCAGGATAACAGCTTTCTTCCCATAATAACCTGCCAGGCATTTGTTCCACCAGTGGTCTTTTTCTTCCTTAATGTCATCATCGTAGAAGATAGATAACGGCTTGGATTGAATGGCGGGTAAATACACTACATCTTCCTTGGATGTACGAAGCAATTCATAGCGGCTGTTCATTTCCCTGTCAAAGGCTGCAGCTTTACCTTTCAGCAGATCCGTGTAGATCAGACGAACATTACTACTTGAATAAAAAGCAAGGAAAGACGAAGCACCTAAAAGTACGTACAGGATCCCATATCTGTAGAAAGAGAAATCTGCGCGGCTAACCGATCCCTTTTTGAAGTAGTGATACAGCACACCGATGATATAAAACCAACCGATCAGGAAGAAAAAGTAAACACAGTTGATCACGCGTGGCGTCGGTTCTATTCCAACTCCATAATAAGACGGGAAAAGCTGCGCCGATAGAACACCAATGTACAGAAGTACTGCATACCAGACAGGCACTGAAAAGTAATTGCGTGCGCCGGTTGATAAACGTGACAAAACCACCAGCCAGGCCAGTGAGAAGAAAACAAGAGGCGTGCGCAAGATCCAATCAAGACTCAGCAAACCCAACTTTTTGAACGAGCTCACAAATGAGAAAACGACATTTCCTCCCAGAGGATTACCTCCGATACGCGCCTGATTACCTGCTGAGCTGAAATACAAATAGCATGACAATACAGTTACAGCCAGCATGGACACCATAAATACGTCCACTTTTCGGTGAAATAATAATCTATACCCCCACCAGGCACCG
>DASYHR010001019.1:0-3196 GCA_035998385.1 Dyadobacter sp.
TAAGCGTGTTGCCCTTACGACCCAGATCTTTGAAGAATACGGCAGCATCAGCATTCCCGAACATAAAGGGCATGTTGGGAATACGGTCACGGTAAAGCGGACTCTCAATGGTATAGCCATCCTCGAACCGCGTATTGTTACGTAAATCCTGATAGGTCAGATTGACCCCGGCTGTAAGCAGCTGACGGTAGGAATAGCGCACTTCGCCATCAACCCCGAAATTGGTCACATCGGCCAGGTTGTCCATCACCTGTTTGGTCTGGTTGGCATTCAGTCTTGGGCGGATAAATCCCTGAGCATCGCGGTACATGAAATTTCCATCAATACTGAACCTGTGCACGCGGTTAATATTAGCCTGATAGCTGAAGCCGAGATTGTAGTTGTAACTCGTTTCGGGATCCAGTTCAATATTACCCTCCAGATTAATAAGATCGCCAAAAAGCTCGTCTGTTTCAGGCAACCTGTAGCTTTTTTCAAATGAACCTTTCAGCTGCAGATTCTTGGCAACAAAGTAGGTTGAAGCGATTCCGTATCCCAGTTTGGTAAAACTGTTTTTCTGTTCCAGAAAAGCATTGTCACCCCAGTTGCCGCTTGGGTTGTATGAAATGGAGTATTTGTTGTGCTGCGAAAATTGTTTCAAAAACAACGACGTATTCCATCGTTCGCTGTAGTCAAACTTGTAGCCAAAACCAAGTACGTTCTTTTTATTGACCCGGGGTTGTTCATATCGAGGAGCATCAGGAAAAAGCTCGTCTTCCCCTCTTCGGTTGAAGGTGTTAAAAACATTATTGATGGTAAGCGAATGTCTGTCGTTGATATGATAAGTCGCATTCGCTGTGGCTAAGCCATTGTTGTTACGAAAGCGGTACAGTGATCTCTCACGCTCGCTGCCCAGCCCTTCATATTGTTTGAACTGTTGAAACCAGTTATAACGGCGGTATACCGTATCTACATTTTGTTCCTGACCCAGGTTATAGTTTGCAGATATATTGACAGTCAAACCTTTGAAAAACAAATCTTTCTTTTGGTATTTTAAACTTGGCATCACAATATTTCCTTTCCGGTGCCATGCGCCAAACACACTCACCATACGTGCGCCGGTCTGAATCTCAGCCGTGTTTTTGCCCAATGTGACGCCGATCAGCAACCGGTCGGCAAACTTCTTGTTCACCACACCGACATTGGCAATCAGCGTTTCGTTGTGATAAGTATCATGAAAACGGCGTAGTCGCTGGTTGCGGAAATATTCGCCGGTATTCACATCTGCCACGTCCACATTGATCCAGTAATTGTTGTCGGAATAATTTTGAAACGCATTCAGTTGAGCAGTAAAGCCATTTTTGCTGGTATAACCTGCATTGATGGTGGTACGATGTGTGTTGAAGGAGCCGTAAGAATAGGACGCGTCCACATAGCTATTCTGGCGTGTATTGGTAACAATGTTCACTGCACCGCCCAGGGCATCGGAACCAAGCCATATCGGCACCACACCCTTGTATACCTCGACCCTTTCGGCGAGATTGATAGGAATATTGTTAAGCTGAAATGATGAACCGAAATTGTCCATAGGTACGCCGTCGAGGAAAAACTTCACCTGACGGCCAGAAAAACCATTCAAAGAAAAGTTCATGTTCGAACCTACTCCACCGCTTTCTCTCACCCGCACACCCGATACCCTGTCAAGTGCATGGGATAAATCAAGAGTCGAGTTTTGTAATTTTTTAGCATCAATCGCGGTCACATTATAGGCCTGCCGATTGATCTCTTTTGTTTCTGAGCGCCCGATTACTGATAATGATTCCAGTTCTCTCGTTTCAGAAACGAGTTTGAAATTTTGTTTCGCGTGCTCTCCTGCTTTAACCGTTATTTCTTTGGAGAATGTCTGGTACCCCAAAAAAGTAACCAGTAACTGGTACGCACCCGGGCGGATGTTTTCCAGCGTGTACTTGCCCTCCGAATTGGCGACAGTGCCATAAGATGTTCCCTTCAGACTTACTGATGCGCCCGGGAGTACTTCGCCATCATCCGTACGAACCTGCCCCGATAACGTCACTGGTGACTGCTGGGCAAAGGTGATCACTGACAGGACACAAATGAGCCCTGTAAAAATAATTTTACTAAATTGCATTGCTTTGAAATGTTCAGCGTTTGAAAGCACAGCGCCTTTGGCGCGATAGTCGGATGGGGACCAGCCGTCCGACTTATTTGCTTAAGAATTCGATATCATCACTGTATTATCTGATAGTTTTTAAATCATAGTAATTATTTAAAGGTGTAATATCCGACAGAAGCGAACTTCGGCAAATTGAATTATTTGAATAAGTTTAAATTTATTATTAAATAGACTTATTATAAATAATACACAAAAGTACTACTTGAAGAACCGCACCACTTACACAATCTGCTGGTTTAAAAGGATTATCTGCACATTTTCAAATTTTATTTTAATGTTTGCGTTTATACGTGTCCGGTAATGCTCATGAATTTGACTCATGGTTCGACTGCGATTATGCCTCATAATTAGACAATTCCAATACATTTTAAAGTATACAGATTTATATTCCTTGCGCGTTAGACGGATTACATAACCTGCATACCTGCAATCCCAAGGGCCGATCAACTAGCTGGGGTGAACTGTCCTACCTTCCTGTAAGTTCAAGAATTGCGTGTAGTATATGGTTTAACTAATTATTATAATTAGACTAATTTTAAATAAATAGAGTGGCAAATATATAAAAAATATGCTTTTGGCGACTTAAATGTCGTTTCTTTATATCACTCCATATGTTGAGTTTGATAAAAGCCGAATCATGGAGTCAGACATTCACAACCAGCAAATGATGAAAAAACACATATTGATTACGACATTTCTTCTTCTGACAACAACAGCTTTTGCCCAAACTGCCGACGCGGACAAGATTCTCGGCACCTATACCACAGAAGGAAATAAAGGCAAAGTAGCCATGAGTAAAACCGGGAATAAATACAATGGTACGCTCATCCGAACCAATACGCCTGACGCCAGAGATGCCAAAAATCCGGATCAAACGAAAAGAAATAATAAGCTGGTGGGCACCATCATTGCGAAAGACTTCGAGTACACGGGCGGCAATACTTGGGAGAAAGGAACTGTGTACGATCCGGAAAACGGCAAGACATACAGTGGGAAAATTACCCTGAACAAAGACGGCAGTTT